>JBJXHA010000652.1:0-11026 GCA_046160275.1 Bacteroidia bacterium
CAAGCGTCCACGCTTGTGCGGCTTGGAAATGTGGCGAAGGGTTTGTATTTTTATGAGGTTATTTTTAAAGAAGGGAAAACGCATGGGAAATTGCAGGTGGAGTAAAATCGCACGAGCGTGGACGCTCATTGTTGTGTTGTTTGCCCTGAAAGAAATACTTTAACTTTAGACCTAGTAAGGAATTTCCTGTTCCTTACTAGGTCTAATCAAAAGGTGAAACCGCTACTCTATCAAGCGCAGTTCCCCCCAAATATCCCAAAATAACCGTTTCACCTGTTTTTTAGGCTTTTACAAGCCCAACGAATTATCCGTTGGACACATCATGGTCATCTGTTGGGCATGAAAAATGATTTTACGGCTGGTTTTTTGATTTTGCAGTGCCAACGAAGGGCTTTGCAAGCCCAACGCAATAAAAATAATTATGCAATTACCATACATCAATGTTATAAAATTCGCTATATTTGTGAAACAATTAAAGCTAACACATGGCATACAGTAAATTTTCTTCTCTTACAAAGTTTTGCAAGCAATACAACTTGCAACAAAATACGCTGGGTAATTTATTTGAAGGCATCGTGTTACCCACATTTTTGGTGAGTGAACGGTTAAAAGAGGATTTACAAGAAGCACAAAAATTCCCTTTATCTACCGAAAAAGCAAAGTCTGAATTTTTGATTTCCCCTGTGTTGAAGGAATTGAAACGCAAAAATGATTTTATTGCCGTTTTTTCAGGTTTCGCGCTTAACATTGAAGGAGATGCAGATTTGACAGGAAACCCAGATTTTATTTTAAGTGCTAATCCCAATATTGTGGAAGCACAAGCTCCTATTTTTTGTTTGATGGAAAGCAAAAATAAAGCACCTGATGAGGGCTTTGCACAATGCGCTGCGGAAATGTATGCAGCTAAGTTGTTTAATGAAGAAATGGGAACGCCTCAAGAAACGATTTATGGTGCAGTTACAAATGCTTATGATTGGATATTTTTGCGCCTTACCCATGATTGCGTGTGGATAGATACGGAGCGTTATTACCTTAGCGATTTGAAAAAATTGTTGGGCATTTTGCAGTATATTGTGAATCAATATCAAAAGTAGGATTATGTTTAGATTTTAATAGCTCCTGTCGCCGCTATTATTTCCTTTTCACCACCAAACTCACCCGAACACTCCTTCTCGGCATAGGATAAGATTTCACTACTTCATATTTTGTATTAAATACATTTTCGCATTGGAAATCAAGGTTGTATGTCCATTTTTTGCGCAGATAGCTGTAATTTAGCCCCACATCTGCGAGATGATAGACAGGTAAAAATGCGGCTTGATTGTTTTGCAAATTGATAAATCGCCAAGAAGAATAGTGGTTGTTGAGGTAAATTTGCCACTTTTTGATGCTGGTTTTTAACCCATAATTGACCACTTCAACGGGCGTATAAGGCAAAAAAGGGCGGTTGCTTTGGGTCATGTCTTGGGCATATTGCAGGGTATAATTGGCATAAAGTTGTGTTTTTTCCCATTGTGCTTCTAGCGAAATTTCCGCGCCTCGTGTTTGGGTTTTTCCAATGGCAAACGTACTCCATGTTGCAGGGTTAATGGGAATAGCAATGATTTTATTTTGTGTTTGATTATAAAAAGCAGTCGTTTTGAGTAAAAAATCAATGCCTAATAAAGTAGCATTTCGCAAATAGGAAATTTCTATGCTTTTTACTTTTTCAGGTTGCAAATCAGCATTTCCATAGCCGAAATAATACAACTCATTGAAAGAAGGAATCCGATTTGCATAATGCAGATGAAGAAATACGCTGGATTTTTGGTTGATAGGCAGGCAAGAAAAAGTAGTGCTAAGATTGGGTAAAAAGCGATAATTGGTTAGGTAATTCATGCGAAAACTACTTTCCAAGCGAAAAGCAGGCGTTTTTTCATTTCCCTCGTATAAAAACCATTTGTGTTGAATTGCTGCATTAAATTGCCTCCGCAAAACCTTTGCAACAGGCTGAAAACGAATGGCTAAGTGATTGCCTTCTAAGGTGAAATCTTGGTATTGCAAGGAAGTTTGCACAATTTGATGAGAAAGCAAGTGCGTCATGTTCACTTGCCCAAAATATTCATTATTTTCATACAACTGCTCCTCTTGTTGAAAAAGATAGCGCATTTCATTGCGGTGCAAACCCACGACCCATGAGGTTTGCGTAGGCAGCCAAGCCGAGCGAATTTCTTTGGGGCTGATTTTTGCTTGCACAAAACCAAACAAATCATTTTGGGTCAAAGAATCGCTAGAAATGCCTGAAAAGCCCCTAACAACAGGCGTAGGCACACCTTGTTTTGCGCGAAATCCATTGGCAAAAGCCGAAATTTCGATATTAGGTTTGGCTTGATAGGTATAATACAGTTGGTATTGTGTATTTTCAAATCCTGCATTTTTTCGCTTTCCGCTTTCGCCATTCAAGTCAAAAGTATAGTCATCTTTTGCCCTAACATATTGAAAATTAGCTTGTAAACCGAAACGCTTTCCATTCAAGGCGCAGCCACCTCCCGCAATTCTTTCCCCAAAACTCCCCCACCCCAATTTCCACCGAAAATATTTGGGCACTTTTTGGACTTCAAAACCGATATTTCCCGCCAAAGGATTATCTATCAGGGCATTAGGGCTTTTTTGGATGGTAATTTTATCCATATTATCTAAAGCAAAAAAGCCAAAGTTGACCACCGAACTTTGCGGATTTTGATAACTTACGCCATTAATGGAAAGAGTCGTTTGTTGTGCGGCAAAGCCCCGAAACGATACCGTTTTGATACCGCCATGCCCCCCATAATTTTTCACATACATCCCCTCTACCTGTCGAAAAACCGCCTCACTTGAAAGCCCATTCACACCAAAATTACCCAAAGAATCTTTTTGAAATACTTTGGTAGTAGCTTGTGTATGAAAGCGTTGTGAAAGAGAATCTGTAATAAGGGTAGGAGAAAGTTCGTATTGTGTTGTATCTTGGGAAAAAAGAGAGGTCACAAGCACAGCCCAGCAAAGCGTCCAGACTGCGAAACGTAAAGAAGTTTGAAGATTTATCATACATCGTTTTTTCATTCCATTTCCGCCATCAGTTTCTTGACTACCTCAGGCGGCAATCAGGTAGAAAGCGTAACAAGTTCCACACTCAAACTAAAACGTTGAATTAAAACGCAAATATATTCTTTTTATCGAAAAGTCACAAGGTTTGATAATATATTCCCAAACAAGTATTTGAGAAAATTCTAACAAAATTGCACATTCTTTCCATTTTTCCCTATCTTTGTCCACACATTTTCATCTGTAGTTTTTTTATGGAAACTTTCTCTTTTTTTGAGCGCGTAATGCCTTATTTGTCTAACCCATTGATTTTCATTGGGTTTCTAGCCATGTTGTTTATCGGTATTTTTTATACCTTGCTCAAAGCGGGCTTGGTCAAATTATCGGCAAAAGATACGTCTAACTTATTGACTTATAGTTTTATCATCGCCTTAGCTGCGATTGTAGGAGGAGTTGTTTATTCAGTTGCTACGAATACAGAATCGAAACTGCCAGATGTTACACATCTGCCTAAAAAAGAGGAGCCTAACACGCCGCCTAAAAAAGACGATGCCTTAAATGCAAGTACAAACGCAACTTCTAATACTACGCCAAATACGAACAATAATAATAACGAAATGACCTTGGAGCAAAAAATTGCTTCTTTCAAGCTCATTGGTTCGGGCGAAAAGGTAAAATTGACCTTCGTTTCTACGAAAAAAGGCTTTTCTATGGATTTTGAAGCCCCAAAAATCTTAGACCCACAAACGGTTAAAAACCGCATTATTTCGCATTTTGAGTTTAATAAAGACTTGTATGATGTGGTAGGAGAAAACATTAAATGGTCATTAACGCATAATAATCAATTAGTTAGCGATGAAAATAAAAGCCTAAAAGATTTGGCATGGAAAGAAGGCGATGTCGTGAAGTTGATGTTTCAGAGTGCAGGGAGTGTAGCGCGAAAAAAAGCAGCAGAGGAGTTTTAAACGAAAAAGAAACATGAAAAAAAATATCCGTTGGTACATCATTCTCCCTTTACTTGTCATTGGCGCGTTTTTGCTATGGTATTTTAGCAAATTAGTGTTGTATTTTGCCATTGCCCTTGTGCTTTCTTTGCTAGGCAGACCCATTGTAGATTTGATGCGCAAATTAAAAATTGGAAGTTGGCAACTACCTTCTGGCTTTTGCGCGGGGGTGGTCATGCTTGCCTTGATGGGTATTTTGAGTACTTTTATTTTATTTATTACGCCACTTTTGGCGGAGCAAGTACAAAATATCAGTAAAATTGATGTAAAACGCATCGTTACAAGTGTAGAAAGACCCCTCAAACCTGTCAAAAAAATCGCGGTACAATACCATTTTTTGGAAAGAGGACAATCTTTTTGGGACTATGGACAAGAAGAATTAACGCACTTTCTTTCTGGGCTAAATGTTTCAAACTTAATGAGTTCCCTTGTAAAATTCGCAGGAGATATTTTCATTGCCCTTTTTTCTATTTCCTTTCTCACTTTTTTTCTGCTCAAAGACAAAGGCATTGTTTATACTTTCGTTATTTACCTCACGCCCCCTGGATATGAGGAAAAAATGTCGAATGTGCTGCGGCACTCCAAAAAGCTACTTTCTCGCTACATTATTGGCGTAATTATCGAAGAAATGACCGTAGGAATTTTGGTAGGGCTAGGCATGACCTTCATTGGTGCGGATAATGCCTTGCTAATTGGTTTTATTGCGGGCGCGGTAAATGTCATTCCTTATGTAGGACCCATTATCGGTATGATGTTCGGTTCAATTTTGATTATTTGTGGAAACGCCAGCATTGATTTTTATGAACACACCGTTCCGATGTTGATTAAAGGTTTTATCATTTATAATGTGATTCATTTATTAGATAATATGCTGCTTCAACCCCTCATTTATTCCAGTTCGGTAAAAGCACACCCCCTCGAAATCTTTCTTGTTATCCTCGCAGCAGGCATGGCATTTGGGATTCCAGGTCTTTTGCTAGCAATTCCCGTTTACACCCTTATTCGCGTGATTGCAAAGGAATTTTTGGGGGAGTTTAAGATTATTCAGTATATTACGGATGATATTTATTGATTGTTAATTTTTTTTCATTTTGACTGCATTACTCAAACAACAAATAGAAGAATATCTCATCAGCTTGCGCTATGATGAAAAGATGCCGCATCGTTTGTATGCGCCGATGGATTATATTTTGAAATTGAAGGGAAAGCGGATTCGCCCGATGTTGGTGTTGCTTGCCTATCAAGCGGTGGCAAAAAGCGAGGCAAAACCTGCGCTGGGCTTGGCTTGTGCTACGGAATTGTTCCACAATTTCACGCTCATTCATGATGATATTATGGACAACGCCCCGACTCGGCGCGGAAATGATACGGTTCATATTAAATGGGATACGAATGTGGCAATTCTGTCGGGAGATACGATGTTTGCGGTGGCGGTAGAAATGGCGGCAAAAAATTTCCCTGAAAAAGCGGGAACAATTATCCCAGCCTTTTTGAAAGTGGCGATTGAGGTATGTGAAGGACAAATGGAGGACATGGATTTTGCCTTAGAAGGCATCGTTACGATTCCGAGTTATATCGAAATGATTCGCAAAAAAACCTCTGTTTTGCTCGGAGGTTGCTTAAAATTAGGTGCTTTAGCAGCAGGCGCAAGCGAGGAATTGGCACAACGTTTTTATCAAATGGGAGAGGCTGCGGGCATTGGCTTTCAGCTTCAAGATGATTTGATGGACGCATTTCCTCCCAAAGATTTTGGCAAACAAATTGGTGGCGACATCATCGAAAACAAAAAGACCTTTTTGTTATTGAAAGCTTTTGAGTTGGCAAATACCACGCAACTCCAACAACTCGATTATTTATTGAACACAGAAAATAGTCACGCCCAAAAAGTATCAGGTGTTTGTGACTTGTATCAAGCCTTAGACATTCCACAAATTACCCAAAACTTAATCAACCAATATTTTCAACAAGCCTATACTTTGTTAGACGAGCTGGCAAAAGAGAGCGATACAACCTTGATTAAGAACTATTTGGGAGAAATTGCCATGCGGAAGGTGTGATTTTAGTTATAATATAACCACAGAAGTAAACAACCAATGATAACGCCATATCAAGCCAAATACTATGCTTACGAACTCCTAAAACGTGCTAGTTCAGATTCTTCTGAAAAGTTTGGTGCTACCTTAATGGATGCGCAAGTAGAGCTAAACCCTCATCAAGTAGAAGCAGCCTTATTTGCATTCAAATCGCCCTACTCAAAAGGGGCTATCTTAGCTGATGAAGTAGGTTTGGGAAAAACAATTGAAGCTGGCATACTTCTCAGTCAACAATGGGCTGAGAATAAAAAACGTATTCTCATTATTTGCCCATCTTCCCTAAGAAAGCAATGGGTAAATGAATTAGCAGATAAGTTCTACTTGAAATCGGAAGTAATGGAAAATAAGAACTTCAATGCCAAATATAAAACGGGAATAAAAAATCCTTTTGATGAAGGAAAAACGATTAAAATTTGCTCCTATCAATACGCAAGTAAAAAAGCGGAATTTCTTCAACTTACGTCATGGGATTTAGTTGTACTAGATGAAGCCCATTATTTGCGAAATGTTCACAAAAACACTGAAAGCATTGCAGCTAATATTAAAAATGCAATTAAAGACTATAAAAAAGTCCTACTAACAGCAACCCCTCTCCAAAATCGCTTAGAGGAACTCTATGGTTTAGTAAGTTTCGTTGACCAACAAATATTTGGTGATATTAAAACCTTTCGTAAGCAATATGTCAATGGGGATAGCAACCTATTAGAGTTAAAAGACAAATTAAAGCCCGTTATTCACCGCACTTTGCGGCAAGATGTACGTGAATTTGTTCCTTATCGTGAACGCGTACCTATCACCCAAAAATTTGTACCAACTACGGACGAACAGCAACTTTATAACCATGTGCTTGAGTACCTGCGAAGTGACACAATCTATGCCTTACCCAGTTCACAAAGACACCTTATGGAGTCGGTGATGTTTAAACTGCTAGGTTCTTCTTCTTTTGCCATTAGTAAAACGTTAGAAGCTCTCATTAAAAGATTGAAAACCCTCCTTGCTACTTCAAAAGTCGTAGAGGAGGAAATTATTTCTTGGTTTGAAGAAGAATATGAAAACTACGATGATGAACGCGAGGAAATAGAAGAAGAAAAAGATGCTTCTTTTACGGAAATCACCGCACTAGATAAAGAAAAGATTGAAAAAGAGATTGAAAATCTTACGGAATACTTGAATCTAGCTAAACGCATTACACACAATGAAAAAGGGGAAAAACTTGTAGTTGCGCTTGATACAGGTTTTGCAAAGTTAAAAGAATTAGGTGCAAATCAAAAAGCACTCATTTTTACAGAGTCAACAAGAACGCAGCAATATATCTTTGAACGCCTTTCAAAAGAGAAATACAAAGGCAAAACTCTTTTGTTTAATGGAACTAACAATGATGAATCCTCTAATGCCATTTATAAAAAATGGGTAGCCGACAAAAATAATTATGGGAAACTGACTTATTCTAAAAATGTGGACATTCGAAATGCCTTGGTTGATGCCTTTAAAAGCGACGAATATCAAATTATGATTGCTACCGAAGCTGCCGCCGAAGGTATCAACTTACAGTTTTGTAGCATGGTCGTAAATTATGATTTACCTTGGAATCCACAACGTATTGAGCAACGAATAGGACGATGTCATCGCTATGGACAACTGCACGATGTGGTGGTTGTAAATTTTTTGAATAGCGAAAACGAAGTCGAAAACCGTGTATTTGAACTACTTGAACAAAAATACAATTTGTTTCAAGGTGTTTTTGGCGCGTCTGACCATGTGCTAGGAAGCATTGAAAACGGGGTGGATTTTGAAAAACGAATGATTGAAGCCTACAAAAAATGTCGCACAAAGAATGAAATTGACACCTATTTTAAAGCCTTAGAAGAAGAATTTAAAGAGGCAATTAATCAACGTATCAAAGAAGTGCAAAGCATTTTGTTTGAAAATTTTGAAGGTAGTGTCATCAACAAGCTTAGAATTACCTACTCCGATACCAAAACCTTTCTTGAAAAGTTTGAAAAATGGTTATGGGAAATTACTCGGTATTATCTTACCCAGTTAGCTTCTTTCGAAGCCGAAGATTTCACCTTTACCTTGCTTGATTCGGGGGAGAAATATACACTAAATAAAAAACGAAGCGATGCCAAACATTACCGCATACAAAGCGAGGTTGCTCAAAAATTGTTAGCCAAAGCCAAAGCAGAAAAAACAGAAAAAGCGCACTTTGTCTTTGATTTAACCTTTTCCCCCATTCGTTATAACGAATTAGAAAAGCTGAAAGGCACAAAAGGGTTGCTAAAAGTCAGTAATTTGGCAGTAAATTCCGAAATTGAGCAACATGATACCTTAATCTTAACCGCAATTACAAAGGACAATCGGGTGCTTGCCGAGCAAAATGTGCGAGATTTACTCAATCTGCCCCTACATATCGAAACTTTTGCCAAATCCAATACCGATGCTTTGGAGAAACAACACCAAACAAATAAAAAGGCAAAACTAGAACATTTGGAAAAAACCGATGCGGCTTTCATGCAGCGCGAGTTTACAAAATTTGAGCGTTGGGCTGATGACAAAATCCGCGCATTGGAAATAGATTTAAAGGAGGAACGGAAAAAGCTAAAAATGCTAGAACGAGAGCAGCACAAAGAAAATATTTTGGCAGAAGAACTCATTGAGTTACAAGAGAAAATCTCCAAAATTAAACGGAAATGTAGCCGATTGAGGCAGGAAATTTATGACCGCGAAGAAGAAATCAATGCGCAACGAGATGACATGATATCCGAAGCAAAAACGAAACTTACAAGGACTATTAAAGAGGATGAACTCTTTACTGTGTCCTTTGAAATTAACTAAAATTTTGTATTTCTTACAGAGGTACACACAGCACAAGTACTTACTTATTTAAAATTAGGAAACTATAAATTGGGCTTGCTTCTCAATTTTCATGTAACTACTTTGAAAAATGGCATAAAAAGAATTATTTTGTAATCGCAACTTTGTGCTACTAAAAAAAGACACAAAGAAACACTAAAAACACAAAGCTAAACGCAAAAACCTTTGTGAATCTTTGTGTCCCTTTGTGAAACTTTGTGCTACTAAAAAATTATTTTAATCATGAATCATTATCAACAATTAAAAGAAGTTCTGAATCATATTTTCGAACTCAATAAAGCCGATTTGGATTTTGGTATTTATCGCATTATGAACCAAAAACGAAAGCAGGTAAGCGAGTTTGTCGAAAAACAACTGCCCAAAGACATTAAGATGGCACTCAGCGAAACGCAATCTAGCGATAAAACAGAGCTAGAAAAGGACTTAAAAAGCCTGCACAAAACCTTAACAGATGCAGGTATTCTGCCCGAAACTAGCCCAAAATACAACTCTTTGCAAGAACGCTTGCAAGGAATCCAAAATACTGACGTAATAGAGCAAGAAGTCTTTTCGCATCTCGCCAATTTCTTCCGCCGCTATTACAAAGACGGCGATTTTATCTCAATGCGCCGCTACAAAAAAGATGTATATGCCATTCCCTACGAAGGCGAAGAAGTAAAGTTGCATTGGGCAAACCATGACCAATATTATATCAAATCTTCTGAAAATTTCAAAAATTATAGTTTTAAAATAACTGATAATCAAAAAGTTACCTTTCAACTCAAAGAAGTAAGCACCGAACAAAACAACAACAAAACGCAAGGCGATGCCGAGCGAAGGTTTGCGATTTATAAGGAATTGCCCGTAGAAGAAAAAGCGGGCGAATTGTTGCTCAATTTTATCTATGAACCTTTTCCCAAAGCCACCAAACAAGAAACTTTGTTACAAGAAGCCGTAGCAATCCTCAGCCAACACATTCCCGCAAATTATACAAAAGTCTTTACCCTTAGCCCTACCGAAAAAAACAATAAACGCACTGTGTTAGAAAAACACCTCAACGACTATGTGGCTAAAAATAGTTTCGACTATTTCATTCACAAAGATTTGGGCGGCTTCCTTTCGCGGGAATTGGATTTTTATATCAAAAATGAGGTCTTATACCTTGACGACATCAATACGCAGCAAACCGAGTTTTTTGTGGCGCAACTGAGCAAAATTAAGGCTATCAAAAACGTAGCCCAAAAAATCATTACTTTTCTTGCCCAAATCGAAAACTTCCAAAAAAAGCTCTGGCTCAAAAAGAAGTTTGTCCTACGCTCCGACTATTGCATCACCTTAGATAAAATTGATTCTAAATACTATCCTGAAATTTGCCAGAATCAAAAACAACTCACAGCATGGAAAAAGCTCTTTGACATAAACATTCAACATCCTAGCGAGTTGGAATTTGAACCTTTTTTGGTCGTAGATACCCAGTTTTTTGACGAAACCTTTAAAGACCGTTTGCTTGCAGAGTTTGAAAACTTAGATGCAGAAACAGATGGGCTTTTGATAAATTCGGAAAATTTTCAGGCGTTGAACTTAATGCAGGAAAAGTATCAGGAGAAAATAGATGTGACTTATATTGACCCTCCATATAATACTGATGCTAGTCCTATCATGTATAAAAATTCATATCGAAACTCCTCGTGGATGTCGTTAATGAATGACCGATTATCTGTATCAATTAAGTTAATGAGCGATGCTGGTATATTATGCGTTACAATTGATGATTTTCAAACTAATGAGCTGGTAATATTGATGAATGATGTATTTAAAAAAGACAATTATTTAGGTACTGTTGTTATCAGAAATAACCCTTCTGGTAGACCAACACAAAGCGGATTAGCAATTTCACATGAATATGGGCATTTTTATTCCAAATCAGAGTCTTCCAAATTGATGAAAATGTCTAGAAGTGAAGAGCATAGTAAAAGGTATAAAGAATCTGATTCAAAGGGAAAGTTTATGTGGGAA
>JBJXHA010000653.1:0-2985 GCA_046160275.1 Bacteroidia bacterium
GTGGGTAAACATTAGCAAAAGGGATTCCTTCCCCTGTTTCGGCATCAGTTACTTTGCCTTTGATGGTGTAAGTTTGGGAAAAACTGTTTGAAATAGAGAAGAAAAATAATAATAACGGTAGTAGTCGATACATTTTGGTCAAGTTTTATATGGTTTTATGCTTTTTATAGATGAGTCTGAAATTTCGTATGCAAATTACGAAAAAACTCATTTAATTGTACTTTCACCATGACAGAATTTTAAATCCAAACGTTGCTTTTAGGACTTTGAAGAGATTGGATTTGATTATTTTTTTGAAGATACTCAAAATAGACTGGTTTTGGTTTCTTTGATTTGATAAATCTATAGATTTTGCAAAGCCAATATTTTTTCAATAACATTGCATTATTGATATTTCATACAAAAATGAGAGGGTTATGTGCAAATTTTGTGCTTGTGTAGTTTGTTTTGTATTGTCTATATTTATTGGTCATACCCAAAATAAAATATTGGATAGCCTAAACAGTACTTATCAAAATGCTAAAATCGATACTACGCGGATGCTTCTTTTATCACAAATATCCAATCAGTATCGCACCAGCAATCCTGATACTTGTATTTTCTTGAGTAAAAAAATATTGGAAGAAAGCCAAAAACTACAGTTCAAAAAGGGGGAAGCATTGGCACTGAACAACTTAGGCGGTATCAATATGATGAGAGGTAATACGGATGTATCGCTTGAGTATTTTCAAAAAAGTTGTTTCTGTAAAATTTTCGTATAAATCAATTTAGGCACTATATTTATGATATGCAGTAAGGATGGCAAGATTTCTTGCACCTTTTGCAGACCAAGCCATGCCTTTTCTTTTTTGTCTTTTAGCCACTATCAGGTCATTTTGTTTTTCCATTCTACCACTTCCGATGGATTTGCCTGCTTTTTGTCGCCGCTCATAATCAATGATATAAGCCTCATTTTTTTCTAAATAGCCTATCAGTTCTTGATGCTTCACCTTGTTTTTGGGTACTAAAAATTTTAGTGCAATCAGGGCTGTAATAGCTTTACCTTGCCATAGATAGTTCAAAAGTAGGGCTATCATCTCCTCCTTGATGGTTTTGTTAGTGGCTATTTGACTCATCAATTGCTTAATTTTAGCAGATAAATGATACCAATCTAAAATATGTACCACATTTTGCCCAAAAATAGCCTTATTTTGATTTTTGAGGCAGGTAGCTCCATCGCTGATGCACACGATTGGGAGCGAACTAAGCCCTTGATAATGCTTATGCAGCGCAGATTTTGCTAATTTCACTTCATCTATGCCTTCGCCTGCTATCATGGTTTCAAAAGTAGCCGTAGCCGTTTTGGAAGGTATTTGAAGCATCATAACGTTGATATTTGTACGTTCTTTGACCTCTTTGGCTATTTTATCCCGTTTTTGTTTTTGCTCGCCCACACATACGCCATCCGAATAAAATAAAACTTCTTTGCTCTTTGCCTCATAAATATCCACCGCTTCCCCAACTATCTCGCTGTTTTGTGTATCTTCCCAAGTTTTTATTTGGCTGGATTGGGAAGTTGCTATTTCCGCAGAATAGGCAGCTACCTTATTAAATATATGTTGGTCGCTCAAGCGACCATTGCCTATGCGTGTTTCCAATAAATCTGAAACCTTCTCATAGCTCAGGTATTTGCTCCACTCCAAGTAATAAGCCTGCAAAAGAGGCGTTTCATAGCCCCTGCCTAAGCTATAAACTTGGGTCAATTCCAACCACGTTTTCAAACCCGCATCTGTTTTATAACGGCGCATATCAAAGTCAAAAAAGCCATTGATGGTCTTTATATAGACTTTTTGATAGCCCATTTTGCTTAATGAAGTTTTTTTTCGTGCGCAGATTGTTCAAGCTCAAGCAATTGTTTTGTTAAATCACCAAGCATTTTGCTGCGTAGTCCCTCTACACTTGCTTCTATTTTTGACAAGTTGTCTGTGTCAGTACCTAATGGATATTCTTTTTCTGAAACAATATTTCCTAACTCGTCTTGTATTGTCATAATTACTTTTTTCATACGTTTGTCTATATATTTAAAGTTTGATAAAATTTACGCATTTAATCATAAATTTGCAAAATTTTAAGCTTATACTAAAATTTTACAGGAACTATAATTATCCATTTTCAATTATTAATTATCCATTCCTAATCAATATCTTTGCCTGAACTTTAAACCCTACTTATTTATGTTTACACGTTTCTATGGCGCTTGCGCCCTTGCTGTCGCACTTTTGACAAGTTGCGGAGGCGAAAAAGCCGAAAATAAAACCGAGAAAAAAGAAGAGGCAAAAACCGAAGCCTCTGAAAAGAAAACTGAAGCCGAAGACAAACCTGAAGCTCCAAAGACGACAGACCTTTCCTCCCAACTCATAGGCGAGTGGGAACTCAAAGAAGCCTTTGACCCCGGAGGCGAGAAAATGAAAAACGTGAAGGCTTCACTGACTTTTACAAAAGCAGGTTACACACAATTTTTGCAATTTCCTGACCAACCTGCCCAAAATATAAAGGGAACTTGGACATTTGACGCACAAAGGAAAAACGAGGACGCTGCAATTGACTGTCTTCTGTTCAATAGCACTGAGGAAGGCGAAATGGGCTGGAATTTGATGTCTGTTACAGACACTGAATTGGTATTGGTTTTTACCACTATGCCCGAAAAGCGTGTTTACAAAAGAAAATAGTTAAGAATTTTTGTTTTTGTTGCCCAAAAAGACAGCCGTTTGTGCTGTCTTTTTTTTGTTTTTTTAGGGCAGTTGTGCAAATGAGTGGATTTAGTAAACATTGAACATTGGACATGGCTGATTGACCTAATCTTAATGCTGAATGTTCACACATTCCTTTCGATATGTGCTTTGACATATTGGAGTAGATTGATGATTTGCTTCAAATCATTTTTATCCGTAGCGTCAAAAGCTTTGCTTACTGTATATTCCTTATCTTGCAAAATAAGGAAGAACC
>JBJXHA010000654.1:0-5319 GCA_046160275.1 Bacteroidia bacterium
ACACCTATTTACTGATAACTAATAACTGTTAATTGCTTGTATTGAGCTTGTCGAAATGTTCACTGATACTTATTCCTTAGCAATCATTTTACTCCACGCTTCCCATCAAATCGTATTCTGTGGCATCAGTAATTTTCACTTCATAAAAATTTCCAATTTTCAAATTATTACCTGTAACCATCACTTCATTATCTACTTCGGGTGAGTCGGCTTCAGTTCTTCCGACAAAATAATCGCCTTCTTTTCTGTCAATCAAAGTTTTAAAGGTTTTTCCAACTTTCAAACGATTAAGTTCAAAGGAAATATCCTGCTGCAACTCCATAATTTCATCGCGGCGGCGTTCTTTGTCTTCCGTAGTAACATCGTCTTTCATACCAAAAGCGTGCGTATTTTCTTCGTGAGAATAGGTGAAAACGCCCAATCTATCCATTTTGAATTTTTGAATAAAATCCAATAATTCTTCATGGTCTTGCTCGGTTTCGCCAGGATGTCCAACTAACAAAGTCGTGCGCAAGGTCAAATTTGGCACTTCTTCTCGAATTTGTTGAATCAAGGCTTCCGTTCTTTCGCGGTTAATGCCCCTACGCATTTGTTTTAGCACATTGTCCGAAATATGTTGCAAAGGAATGTCCAAGTAATTACAAATATTTTCGCGCTCACGCATCGTTTGCAAAATTTCCGTAGGAAAACCCGAAGGATAAGCATAATGCAAGCGAATCCAATCCAAGCCTTTTACATCAGACAAATGCAAAAGCAAATCATTCAACTTTCTTTTACCGTAAATATCTAAGCCATAATAAGTTAGGTCTTGAGCAATGAGCATAATTTCCTTCACGCCTTTGCTCACCAAAAATTCGGCTTCTTTTACCAAAAATTCAATGCTACGCGAATCGTGCTTACCGCGCATCAAAGGAATGGCGCAAAAACTACAAGGACGGTTGCAACCTTCAGCTATTTTCAAGTAAGCATAATGCGAATCCGTAGTCAAAACGCGCTCACCTACCAATTCTTTTTTGTAATCTGCGCCCAAAGTTTTCACCAAATCTTGCATATCTTGCGTACCAAAAAAGCCATCTACTTCGGGCATTTCTGCTTGCAATTCTGGCTTATAACGCTGTGAAAGGCAACCCGTTACATAGACTTTATCTACTTTCCCTTTCTCTTTCAAGTGCAAATAATCCAAAATTGTATTCACCGATTCTTCCTTAGCCTTGTCAATAAAGCCGCAAGTATTGATGACCACAATCCCCGCACGACTATTTTCCGCCTCATGCGTAGCCTTCATCTTATTTCCTTGCAACTGAGAAAGCAAGACCTCCGAATCTACAAGATTTTTCGAGCAGCCCAAGGTGATAATATTTATCGCAGCTGCGTCTTTTTTATATGGTTTTGTTCGCATTTTGTTGATATTGAAATTGATGAATTAAAGATAAAAAAGGCTGTTCATTGTCTTTTTCAGTCCAAAAGGAGAAATCGTGGATAAGAGGAGATAAAAGTTTAGTTTTGGGTGCATCAAAAAGAGAGAGTTTTGGGGCTATCTCCTCCTTCTTAGTAGAAAAATCGCCTAGAATCTCTACACCTGTCAAAAATCGTTGAAAGATTACTTTCATCGCTTCTTCGCTATTATCAATCCCTATCCAATTCCGTCCTAATTCGCTTGCCGCAGCCAAAGTAGAGCCAGAACCTGCGAAAGCATCAAGTACAATATCTCCCGCATTAGACGAGGCTAAAATAATTTGCTTTAGCATTTCTGCATTTTTTTCGGTTGGATAGCCTGTATTTTTGGTGTTTTGGTTATTTATATCTAAGAAATCTAACCAAATATCTTGCACTGGAACACCCAAACTCGTGTCTAAATACACTTTTCGTCTTGGATTGCCATTGCTAGACCAATAAATTTCTCCCTTTTTGTCTAACTCTTCTAATTTATCGGGCGTATATTGCCAATGTTTTCCTTTGGGTGGCAACATTCCGCGCCACATCTTACCCGTTTCGCCATTCCTTGTTCCTGGCACATGAATAGGAACTTTCTTATATCTCCGATTTGTTCCCTCTTCTACAAAAGGATATTCTTTTAACATTTTCTCGTCTGTCCATTCTTGATAAGGCCTATTCCATGTTGTTAAGTCACTTTTAGTATAAAATAAGATATAATCTGAAATATTTCCATACGTTTTTTTAGTATAATTTTTAGGTTTGCATTTTTTTCTAGTTATCATTCCTTGAAAATTATTTGAGCCAAATATTTCATCTAACATTATTTTTACGTGAAAAACCATTTTATTGTCTAAATGCACATAAATTGAGCCATCATCTGCCAATAAATGCTGTAACAAAACTAGACGTTCTCTCATAAATGCCAAATACTCTTCGCCTATTAAAGTATCAGTATAAGCATTTTTTAAGTCTCTCGTTTGAAAAATGCCACCTGTACTGTAAGGAGGGTCAATATAAATGAGTTTTACTTTCTTACACACACTCTCCTCTTGAAGCAAGGCACTTAATACATCTAAATTTTCGCCATAATATAATCTATTAGCGTAAACGCTACCATAATAGCATAAAAATTCAGGATGCTCCTGCCTTTTTTCCAAAAGTAGGGACGGTTTTATTTTTTTAGGAATACTTACAGCCATAATGTAATTAGTGAATAATAGATTAAATTACTAATAATCAACATAATATACCCTTTAATTCGATGTTAACCAATCCATTGTTAATCTTTCAGTTATCATTCTTAAAGTCAAGACACATATTTGTCCTAAACCATTATCTTCTAATTTTGCATAATCGTCCCACATAGAACCTAGTAACAAACCAGGTCCATCATTTAGGAAAATAATTTTGGTATTCAATCCCATTTTCTTTGTATAAGTAAGGAACTCATTCGCACAATTTGCGTAACCGCCAATCCTATCATCTTCTTGCGCCCCGCCTCTATCTCCATCATAACGCGCCAAGCCTATTGCCAGAATCTGGTCGTTTTTCTTTATAGCAAAATCTATAGGGCGATTGGGATTAGGATAATGCTGAAATAAACTTCCCATTAAAATATCCCTACCCGCCCTTTCTGGACCTGAGATATCTATGTTTGGGAAGGAAGTTTGAAACAAATGAAAAAAGCGTTCTGTTAAGTCATAGCCTTTCTTTCCTCTGTCCTTATATTCCCAAAGTAAGGCACATAAGGCTTCGTCTGGGTTGGGTCGAGCAGAAAAAGCAGCCTGAACTTCATGTATAGGTCGAAAGATTTTCCCAAATTGCGCACAAATTTCGTGAGCTTTGGTTTTCTTTTTCAACATTTCTACAGGAATCTCAGGGCTTACGTATTTTCTAAAAACCCTTGAAAGTTGAATACGCATCCAACTTTCAGAGGTTGCAGTAATCTTTAAAAAAAGAGCTGTGGAACTTTCAGAACTTTTTAAAAGTTGTCCAAACAAAAGAATAACAGGTGAATAGAGTTCCTTTGCCTCCAGCAAAACATCTGGGTAATACTCTCCGTTGGTAAGCGTTACCCAATTTGCTCCCATTTCTTTATAATCAGCAAATCTTTTTGTAAGCAAATATGCCATAATTCTAAGGTTAGGAGAAATCTTATTTTCTTATAATCGCCCCAAATTTCTCCGCTAACATGGTAGAAACGGCATCTCTTGAAGCATTTGCTTCGTCTTGAGAAAGCGTTCTTGTTTTGGCGTTGAGCATCAAACGGATTCCTAATGAGCGTAAGTCTTTGCCGATAATTTGTTCGTCTTTGAACTCATCAAAGATATTGACCGCTTTTAACAAAGGATCGTTAAGGGCAAAAATTGCATTTTGCAATTCGCCTGCTGTATGTTTTTCGCTGATAATCAAGGCAATATCTTCTCCCATAGAAGGAAATTTTGAATACTCATCAAAAGGAAAATCACGGATTGCATCTTGTAGAATTACCTCAAAATCCAGTTCTGCGGCATAAATTTGTTGCCCTTCCATGTTATAGGCTTTTGCCACCAAAGGGTGAATTTTGCCCATATAACCATACACTTTTTCGCCTTTTGTAATTTTTGCACACAAACCATTTTGATAAGGTGCGATATTTTCTGCAGGAGAAACCTCGATAACAATATGCAGATGTTGAAATAAAAATTCTACGGCTGCTTTTAAGTCATAGAAATCCGCATTGCGTTGATCTTTATCATAAATATGAAAAGGCGCGACTGTTCCTGTCAATCCGATTGCAATGTGATAGGGTTCGTTGGGTAGTTTTTGGTTTGCTTGCGGCAAAAATACCTGCCCAATTTCAAACAAACGCAATCCCTCCTCATGTCGAATGTTATGCTCAATCGTAGTCAATAACCCTGTCATCAAAGAACGGCGCATGACCGTTTTGTCCACGCTTACAGGATTCAACATTTTGACAAAAGGAAAACCTGTATTCACTTCTTTATCAGCAAGATATAAATTTTTCTCTAAAATTTCTTGTGTCAAAGAATAGTTCATAATTTCTTGCAAACCTGCCGCAACTAAAGCATCTCTTGCCGTTTCGCGCAGTTTCAAGTTTATATTCGTTGGGTGCGCAGGCAAACCGCCCGTAGGCATAGTCGTTTGCATTCTGTCATAACCAACCAAACGCGCAATTTCCTCAAAAATATCTTGTTTTATCGTAATGTCTTGGCGATAAGAAGTAATCGTTGCAACAATTGTTCCCTCTACCTCTTTACAATCAATTGCAAGGTGACCGAGTGTTTCCATAATTTCTTCCGCAGAAATATGAATCCCAACTGCTGCATTTAATTCTTCGGCAGTAAATTCAATTTTGAAAGATTCGGCAGCCAAAACTTCGGTGTAGCCGTAATTTTCAAACGATAATTCTGCGCCTAAATTATCTGATAATAAATGAAGATAACGTGCTAATCCATAGCGACTTAATGCCAAATCTACTCCGCGAGAAAAGCGTTTTGAAGCCTCTGTATAAAGATTTAAATTCGCTTGTGCTTTGCGCAAAGAAATCAAATCGAAATTTGCCGCTTCGATTAAAATAGAGGTCGTATTTTCAGAAACAGAAGATTTTTTCCCGCCAATTAATCCAGCCACAGAAACAATTTCTTCTCCTGATTTTATAACTATCGTATTTTCAGGCACTTGCATTTCTTTTACCTCTTCGTCTTTAGACAAAGGAAGAAAGGCTGTTTTTTCAGTTAAAACCGTTGCTTCTAAGATTTGATTAGGTAATTGCGCAGCATCATAAACGTGCAAAGGCTGCCCCGTTTCCATCATTACATAATTGCCAATGTCCACCAAATTGTTGATAGAAGTTTCTACTCTTTTGAAGGACGCGTTGAT
>JBJXHA010000655.1:0-8662 GCA_046160275.1 Bacteroidia bacterium
TGGTATTCTTTCGTAGCAAATATTCCAAATCCTGTGATTACGGTTCAAAGTGGTCCTGGTTACAATGCGGCAGTTCAATTGCTTTCAGCAACAGGTACTTGTCCTACTTTAACCTTTACTTCCTTGAATTGTGTAAATGCTACAAGTACAGCAGGGATTGAAACTATTAATGCAACGGGTTTAGTACCAGGTCAAACATATTATGTTCGTGTATTCCACTCAGGAATTGGTACAGGTAATGCTAACTTCACGATTTGTGTAACAGCAACGCCTCCAACTTGTCCAACAGGTACATTCACTCCTGCAAACAACGCGGTAAACCAATCTCCATTAGCAACATTGTCTTGGCCCGCTTCGGCAGGTGCAGCAGGGTATAATGTGTATTTAGGCACAGTTACTCCGCCAACTACGATTGTTTCTACGAATCAAGTGGGTACGACTTATACGCCTCCTGCAAACTTAAACCAAAATACACAATATTATTGGTCTATTATTCCTGTGAATGCAGTAGGTTCTCCAGCTTCTTGTTCAGTTCAGAACTTCACTACGATGTTCTTAGACGATGCAAGCGTAACAGGTTTAACAACTGCTAATGTGTGTCCAGGTACAACAGCAGCAACTGTTTCTGTTACCTTGAATAATAATGGTTTTAATCCCATCGCTATTGGGGCAGCAACCGTTGTATTGACAGTTACTGGAGCTAATACGGGTACTTATTCTTGGACAAATACAGCAGCCTTGACAAGTATTACAAATACCCTAGTAAACTTCACTACGGTAAACTTGGCAACTGCGGGTACAAACAACTTTAGTGTACAAGTATATTATACACCTGATGGTAATTTACCTAATAATACAGTTACAGGCACGGCAAATACGGTTACTTTGGCAGGAGGAACAACTACTGCGCCTACAGGAGTATGTTCTGCTGCAAGTTTTGCACTTAACCTTTCTGGGCAAAATGTACCAAGTACTGGGGTAACTTATCAGTGGCAATCTGCACCAGCAGCAGCAGGTCCTTGGACAAACATTGCAGGGGCTACAACAGTTCCTTACACTTTAACAACAGGGCAAACTGCGGCAACTTTCTACCAATGTGTAATTTCTGCTTGTGCTACAACGGTTAATTCTACCCCAGTGCAAGTCGCAATGAATCCAGCAACGCTTTGTTATTGTATTCCGCCACATATAGCAGGTTGTAATGCAAGTGATATTAGTAATGTAACGATTGCTACAACAACTTTAAATAATACAAGTACTTGTGCGGTAAATGCTGGTACAGCTTATACTGCTTATCCTCCTACAGGAAACACAACAGCAAACTTGCAACTGGGTTCGACTTATGCCTTGAGTGTAACGACAACAGGTGCTACGAATGCTATCATTTCTGTTTGGATTGACTATAACCAAAACGGAATTTTTGAAACTACGGAGTGGCAACAAGTTGCAACAGCTGCTGTGCCAAACGTAGCGACTACCATCAACATTACAATTCCTGCGGGTGCTTTGATTGGGCAAACAGGAATGCGTGTTCGTAGCCGTTTTCAAGGAAATGTGAATGGTGCTGGTGATGCTTGTACCACTATGGGTTCTGGTGAGGCAGAAGATTATATTGTAAACATCATCAACTGTCCTTATTCTCCAACGGCAAGCATTACCCCTACAGGTTCTACAACGCCTGCTTGTTCTCCTGCGACTGTATTGTTGACTGCTACGGCAATCGCGGCAAATACAAGCCCTGCTTATCAATGGGTGCGTAATGGAGCAAATATTGCAGGGGCAAACAGCGCAACTTATACAGCAACACAACAAGGGTTTTATTATGTGAAAATTACAGATGCGACTGCACCGGGTTGTGGTACTGCTACTTCTAATACTACTACGGTAAATATTTCTCCTGCTCCTTCTGGGGTAACAGCAACTGCATCTGCTACGGCAATTTGTTTGCCTGCTGCACCGCTTACTTTGACAGGAACAGGAACAATTTCCTCCGTAGGTTCATTGTTTACTGAAAACTGGACATCTAATAGTTTTGCAGCACAAGGTTGGACTTTTGACCCTGCACAACCCAACTGGACGATGGGTACGCAATACACGCCAACAGGTGGTACAGCTCCTAATGCATTCTTTAACTGGACTCCAGCTATGACAAACTATAGCGTGTCTTTGGTTTCTCCAATTATTAATGCTACAGGGGCTACAAATATAACGATGGACTACTTGTTGCAATTAAATAACTTTAGTTCAGCAACCTTAGAAGAATTTGAAGTAGCTTATAAACCTACTACTTCTTCTACTTGGACAGTCCTAGAAGCGTTTAATAATGCTGCGGGTACTTTCAATGTTGCAAGAACAGCACAACCTATGGCGGTAGCAGGGCAAAACTTCCAAGTTCGCTTCCGTGCTTATGGTGCTAACTCTTTCAATATCAATGGTTGGGGGCTAGATAATATCGTAATAAATGGTACAGTCGTGCCGACAATTGCATGGACTTCTACGCCTGCAGGTTATACTGCGAATGTATTGAATCCAACAGCATTTACGCCTACGGCAGGAACTACAAGTTATACCTTAACTATCACTGACCCACAAAACGGTTGCTCTACTTCGGCAACAGCGAATGTAACTGTAGGAACTTCTCCTGCATCTTCTACTTTGGCAATTACAACGCCTAAATATCCGGGTTGTAACAACAGTGTTGACGTGCAAGTGTCGGGTGGTAATGCTTCTAACAATTTCTATTGGTACACAAATGCAGCGCATACAGGAACGCCTGTATTGTCAGGTACAAATGGTACAATTTCTTTAAGCCCTACTTTTGGAACACAAACGCATTGGGTATTTGAGGTTGATGCGAGTGGTAATTGTTTCGGTTCTTCTACCTCTGCCCCAATTACTACGGTGGGTCCTATTCCTACTAATGTGCCTGATTTAACAGGGGGGCTTATAGCTTCTACTTATAAGAGCTATTTTGCAAACGCTGCTTGTATTGATGGAAATGGCTGGACTAACTATTATTATGACGCACCTATAGGCGGAACAGATGTTATCATCTTATCTACGAATGAAGGTGGACATGATTTTGGTACCTTAGCAACGGATTCTCTTCTCTCACCTACTGCGCATTATTTTGTAAGAGCAGACGTAGTGCCTGGTTATGGTTCTGGACAAGGACAGCACGTAACACAAACTACTACAGGGGATAACATTGCGCCTGAGTATCCTTATGATCCTTATTGGTTCATCATGAATCGTAGTTGGGAATTGAAACATGACGCATCACATACACCAACTACTCCTATGGCGGTTCGCTCTTATTTCAGTACGCAAGACTTTTTAGATGTGCAAGGCTCATTGACTGCTTCTGGCTCTGCTACAAGTATTACTTCGGCGAATGATTTGTTCTTCTTCAAAATCTCTCCAGGTAATGATGTCGTGCCTTCTCATGGACACGCAGGCGTGAATGATACTGAAATTGCAGTCTATAATAATACTACGGCTACGCCTTCTGTGGCTACGCCTTTGGTAGTGGGTATTTATGGACAGCCAATAGGAACTTGGTTCTTAGGTTCTATTAGTGCAACAACGCAATATGGTGAAATGGTTGTGCCTACCTTCTCTGGTGGAGGTGGTGGAGCTGCTCCTACTTCTCCTTTACCTGTTTCTTTGCTTGAGTTCTTTGGTCGCTCAGAAAACGGTGTAAATCTGTTGAATTGGACGACATCAAGCGAAAGCAACAACGATTATTTCGAGGTAATGCGTAGTTTGGACAATGCCGCTTACGAATCAATTGGAAATGTGAAATCAAAAGCCATAAATGGTTTTAGCTCTTCACCTCTTGTATATGATTATACCGACAACAATCCTAAAGCAAAAACCTTGTATTATCGTTTAAAACAAGTAGATTTGAATGGTAAGTTTAGGTATTCTAATACAATTCAATTGAATATGAACGGTGACTATTTCGCAGCCATGGACGCTTTCCCGAACCCAACTGCAAAAGAGTTGAACATCGCGGTAAGTGCACCTGCTAATAATAAAATGGTGGTAGAGGTATATGACATTTATGGTCGTATCTTAATACAACAAAATTATTTGGCAACTGGTGGACAAGAAGTAGTGAAATTGAACGTAGAAAAACTTGCCGCAGGTACTTATACTGTGCGTGTAAGAAGCAAAACGACTGATTTTAATGCAGCAACCAACTTTGTGAAAATCAATGAATAGTTGTTGTAAATGATATGGTTTAGCCCCTTGCTTGCTTCGGCATCAAGGGGCTATCTATTGATAATCAATCGTTTATCTTTAATAATAACCTTCCGTTTTCGTATGTTATTATTTCTGTTGGATAATTCTTGTAAGAAAAATGAAAATTCCTAAGAATTATGTTGCAAATTGTTGAAAGTAGAGCTAAAATTGCAGATAATTTCGGTTTTCTATGACTGCCTTTCAATTAGCTTTTACAGAAAAGGATAAAAATGAAAAAAAGAATCTTAATCGCCGATGACGATAGCATTAGTGCATTATTAACGCGCCATATTTTATTAAAGGAAGGGTATGAGGTAACAACAGTCGCAGATGGGCAAGAAATACTGGCAATGTTGCCCGAATTGCCTTTTGATTTGCTGCTATTAGATGTCGAAATGGAATATGTCGGCGGAATTGAGGTAACACGAGAAATTCGCAAGCATACAAAGTTTCAGAAGCTCCCAATTATTGCCTTGACAGCACATATCTTTCCCGAAATGTTAGATCAACTGTTGAATATAGGAATGGACGAATACATCATAAAACCGCTTACAAAGGAAAATTTTTCACAAATTATAAAAAAAATTGGCTTATCTTCTTTATAAATCCCCTAGATTACCTAATTTAGCCCCCAAATTGATGTTAACGCTTTTTTGAGCATAATTTTTGAACTAAAACTTCATGAAAAATAATTGTAATCATAAATCTTATCTCATGAAACGAATCTACCTGTTAGTGTTTCTGTTTGTGTCTTCATTTTCTTTTTTGCAGGCACAAAAGTTCTATCAAGATACGTTACTGTTTAGCATTGATAAAGATGAAATCTTAACAAGGCATCATCCGACAATAGATACAATGCTACGAACTATCTGGGACAATCCCTCTTATTTTATTCGGATTGTAGGTCATGCTGACACCTCAGGTGCAGATGCTTACAATATGGCTTTGTCTAAACGTAGGGCTGTTGCCTTGGTGAAATACCTTGTAACTAAAGGTGTGGACAGTACCCGTATTGAGTATCAATGGCGTGGTTTTCATCAACCTATTGCTTCTAATAAGTCAGAAGAAACGCGTCGCTTTAATCGTAGAACCAGTGTTTTTCTCATTTACGATAAAAAGCCTGAACCAAAACCAGAGCCTAAGCCAGAGCCGCCTAAGCCGATTGAGCCGCCAAAACCCAAAGTGGATTCGGTGCCGCCCAAACCAAAACCAAAACCAGAGCCTCCTAAGCCTGTCGAGCCACCAAAACCTAAATTGGTGATTGATACCTTGTTCTCTGACAAAGGACCTATGGCAGTAGATTGTAATCATCAAACGGTTATCTTTAGCCCACAAGGGGTGAAAATTACCATTCCTCCTAAGGCTTTCCAAGAATGTAATGACAAAATCAAGTTTGACTTGGTAGAGTATTTCACTGTGGAAGAGATGATTATGAAGAAAATGCACACCATGACTAAAAAAGACATGTTAGATGTGCAAGGGGTGGTATGTTTGAAAGCAACCAAAGATGGCAAACCTGCTACGGTGCGTGCGACAACCAGCTTAATCGTTGAAATGCCTGGACAAAAACATGAGCGTGAAGCACGTATTTTTAGTACAACAGGTACTGGAAACTATTCTTGGAGACAAGTAACCGTGGGCAACGATGTGCCTTCTTATGACCCTGATTACAAACGCTATACAATGGGTATGTATGAATTGGGTTGTGTGGCTGTGGCAAAACGTTGCGAATCAAAAGATAAAAAAGGGTATATCATCAACTTGAAATTCAAAAAGTTGAAAGATAAAAACCCTTCTATCTACTATGTGAGCAAAGACGGTACTTCTATTTCTAATGGAAAAAAAGCAAGTGTGGGCTATACTATCGAAAACATTTGCCAACCAGGTCCTGCTACGGTAGTTGCTACGCAAGTGATTGATGGTCAATATTATATCGCTTACAAAGACCTTTCTTCTAAACAAATTGATGAGTTGCGCAAAAAACGCACAACCAAAATGAAGCTCAAATTTGTGAAAACTTCACAAGATGACCTTCCTGTTAAGATTAAAGAAGCCTTGTAAATCGGTATTTTTCTAAAAAAGAAAGCAAAAAGTTCGGAACTCTTCAGTGAGTTCCGAACTTTTGCGTAAAATTTTGTACTTTTGTTGCCCCAAATGAAAGGCTTTGTGCATTTCATCTATTACTCAAAATCAACATTTTATATGAAAGCAGTCGTTTTCCCCGGACAAGGGGCGCAGTATGTAGGTATGGGTAAAAACCTATATGAGCAATCCGCATTGGCGCGTGAAATGTTTGCCCAAGCAAACGAAATCTTAGGCTTCGACATTACCGCCCTAATGTTTGAGGGTACAGACGAAGACATTCGTCGCACCTCTGTTACACAACCTGCTATTTACCTTCATTCTGTGATTACGGCAAGGGTAAATGGCTTGGATAAAACTGCCGAAATGGTGGCAGGTCATTCGCTCGGAGAATTTTCTGCGCTCGCCGTAGCAGGGGCTTTTCGTTTTGAAGATGGCTTGCGTTTGGTGGCAATTCGTGCGAATGCCATGCAAAAAGCCTGCGACCTACAAGTGAGTTCTATGGCGGCAATTTTAGGTATGGAAGACGCTGCGGTAGAGGCGGTATGCGCAGAAATTAAAGGCGAAGTAGTCGTTCCCGCCAATTATAATTCACCTGGACAGTTGGTGATTTCTGGAAGTAAAGAAGGAATCGCACAAGCGATTTTGTTAGCAAAGGAAAAAGGCGCAAAAAGAGCCATCGAATTGCAAGTAAACGGGGCATTTCACTCCCCTTTGATGGAGCCTGCTCGCCTAGAATTAGCAGAAGGTATCGAAGTAACCAAATTTGAAAATGCCAAAATCCCCGTTTATCAAAACTTTACAGCCTTGCCACATCAAGATAAATTAGACATTAAATCCAACCTCCTTCAACAACTTACCGCCCCTGTAAAATGGACACAAAGCGTAAAGAAAATGCTTGAAGATGGAGCCACCGAATTTATCGAAGCTGGTCCTGGCAATGTGTTAGTAGGATTGGTGAAAAAGGTAGATAGGGGAGTGGTAACGCGTAATTTGTCGTAGTTAATAAACCTAGCAAGATTCAGGAAAAATCTTGCTAGGTTTTTGCCGTTGTTGGTTAGGCTTATTAATTTTAGTAAATTAATTGCACTTAAAACGCCTGTTGTACGGGCTGCTTTAGCTGCCCTCCATTGGCAAAAACGAAGTTTTTGCGTTGCTGCGGCAGCTGAAGCAGCCGCTACAAAGGTGCGTTTATTTAATTGATTTTAATTAGCCTACCAACAACGGCAAACTGAAGATTGTATTCCTCTCTTACCTAAAAAAAATATGCCAAACAAAAACTTTTCCTTCGAAATACAAAATATTCCCTTTGACTTTATTTGGGTAGAAGGGACACCCGAAAACCAGCCCTTTTTGATGGGCAGCGAGGAGTATAGTAGAGAAAAGCCTATACACCCCGTTTCGCTTGCTTCCTTTTGGATAGGAAAATACCCGCTTACACAAGCGCAATGGAAGACGGTGATGGGAGAAGAAAATAACCCCTCCTATTTTATAGGCGATGATCGCCCTGTGGAGTCTGTTTCTTGGGACACGATTACGCAGGAATTTTTGCCGAGGCTCAACGCCTTATTGAAAGAGAAGGGAATTGCCTACGGTTGTAAGTTGCCGAGCGAGGCACAATGGGAATATGCCGCAAGAGGGGGCAAACATTGGCAGGAAATGCTGCGCTATGCAGGGAGCAACCGCCTTGCCGAAGTAGGCTGGTACGATGATAACAGCAACCAAGAAACCAAACCCGTAGGGCTAAAAATGCCGAATCAACTAGGGATTTATGACATGAGTGGCAATGTATGGGAATGGTGCGAAGACGACTGGCATGAGAATTACGAAAACGCGCCTAAAAGTGGCGAATCTTGGATAGAAAAAAATACGAATAATACGAAAAAAGTAGTAGTTGTGCGTGGCGGCTCTTGGCTCAACTTTGTCATCGACTGCCGTTCGACTTATCGCGTCAGGTATCGTTCTGTTAACATTAGCTTCATTTTCGGTTGTCGTTTGGTCTTGTTTCCTCTCTAGGATTCTTTAGCCTCTGCCGCTTTTACCCTCTTACGCTTTTAAGTTCTTCGCCTGTAGGCGAAAAAAATTATTTTTTAAAAATGGTTCATTTTTTGAAGGCAGGGTGAAAATGGTAATGCTAGGAAGCATTTGTAGCGGCTGCTAAAAACAAGATAAGAGTATGTTCAAAATTTATTTTATGGTTTGATAATCAGCATATTCGGCTACCCATCTGTTAAGATTCTTCTCAAACTTATACTTTAAATGAGGCTACATTTTCTTAAGCCTTTCGTAAAATTTCTTATTTTTTAGGGTGGGACTTAAGTCCCACCCTAAA
>JBJXHA010000656.1:0-12341 GCA_046160275.1 Bacteroidia bacterium
CGTTAAAGCGGTTAATTTCTCCAAAGGTGAAATATCGCTGACTTGATTGCTAGAAAAATGGAGTTTCGTTAAGACGGTTAATTGCTCCAAAGGTGAAATATCGCTGACTTGATTGTAAGAAAAAGAGAGATTCGTTAAAGTGCTTAATTTCCCCAAAGGTGAAATATCGCTCACTTGATTGCTATCAAAATTGAGATTCACTAAGTTGTCGCTTAACACTTCTATCCCTTCTATATCAGTAAGTTGGTTTTTTTCTCCTTGGTTCTGTGTGTATTTATTATACTCCCACTTGGTGGTGGAGGTATTGTATTCATAGTACCAAATCCCTAAGTTTAGGTTAGTCAAGTGTGGCAGCCCGCTTAGGTCGGGGAGCTGTGTCAGTCCGCAGTTGCCAAGGTCAAGGAAAGTGGCTTGGGTGTCGCGTGCGCGTTGTATCAGTTGTTCGGCAGTCATGGTATTTGTATAAAAAAAGAGAAATGAAAGGTGATGAATCTACTGTAAATTAAGTCTTTTTGCGTTTCTTCCTAGTTGTCATGCTGTATTTCGACAAGTTCAATAACCATAAGTATCTTATCACGCAATGTGTTCAAGCTAAGTTTGATAAGATGCTTACAGCATGAGCAGCCCGCAAAAACATTAGAAGTTTTCCTTTACAATGTAATGAATTGAAAACCCATGTAAAGGCTATACTGGGAACACAGGTTTATTCCTTTCCATTAAATAAACGCGCTTTATGTAGCGGCTGCTTATTAAAACCAACTAAATAAACGCACTTTTGTAGCGGCTGCTTCAGCTGCCGCAGCAGTGCAAAAACGAAGTTTTTGCCAATGGAGGGCAGCTAAAGCAGCCCGTACAACAAGCTTTTTACAGGCTCAAGCCTATGCACCCCAAAATTAGCTTGTTTTGTGGGGATAAGCTTGTGATTAGGGAGGCAAAGATAATGGAAAATGGGGAGAAATCAAGGGGGCGGTAAAGATAAATAGTTGCTTGTTTTTCGCGAAAGCTAGGGTGGGTGGGTTCTATTTTTGAAATAAAATAGGGCTGCTGTCATTGCGAAAAAACGCAAGCGACCTTAGGAGCGAGCGTTTTTGAAGCAATCCTACTATCAGTAAACAGATTTGATAACTGATAATTGTTTACTGATAACTGATAGTAGGACTGCTTCGCGGCATGAGGGAAAAACTTTTCCGCTTCGCTTCAAAGTTTTTCCCTCATTTGCTCGCAGTGACAAGTCGTTGATGTATGAATGAATCAACTTTTTTTGCGTATTCAGAATTAAAATTCTGATAATCAGCTAGTTGTTCAAGAAAATAGGAATTTCCAAGTTTTAAAAACTTGGAAAGTCATATTTTCTTGAACGCGGAAAGTCCTAATTTATTGAACGCGGAAAGTCCTATTTTCTTGAACGCGAAAAGCCCTACTTCTTTTCAGCTTGTTCTGTTTGAAAAATTTGCTCTAATTGGGGTTTGTAAGGCGTAACGCCCGCGCCTTTTTCATAGACCATTTGTCCGCCGAGGTGCGCGGAGTAGCCGATTAGCCCCAACATTCCCATAAAAACGGCAAGGAAAAGGTATTTTTCCCAAGCGATGTTCTTTTTTATGCGTAGTAATTGCCACACATATAATAAGGCAAATGCCCAAATGCAGACCCATGAAAGTAAGCCATGACGCTCGATGATAGCGTGAATGTCGTGGGTGTGTATCGTTTGTGCCTCTGCTTGTTGTCCGCTAATAATGGCGGCAATGATGCTGATTGTGCCAACTAAATGGCTAAGAGAGGCGAATTGCAAGAAGTTCGCATGGTTTTTCACCAATGCGAAAGCATATAAAGCCCCTGAAAAAAACAGCAGGGCAATGGGAAAATGTACGATTAAAGGATGCATTACAGTTATCAGTTATCAGTTAGCAGTGAACAATAAACAGTTAGCAGTTACACATTCTGTTTACTGCTAACTGTTTACTGTTTACTAATTTTTATATATTTTTTCTAAGGTACGAAACATTCCTACGAAGGTAACTAATGCCATGATATTGGTGGCTCTTACTTTGCCAAACATTACGGCTACTTGTGGGTTTGTACGTCCCCATTCGAGATCAGCATATACACTATCGCTTGTATTTACGAGGCAAACGGCTTCTCCATTCAATCCTTCTGCCACAGAACATTCTCCATTTGCGACACTTACCGTAAAATTGCCCCCTTCTTCCCCTGTTAATGACAAATGTACGGTTGCGTTATAATCTTCCGCAATCGCCTTTTCTTTTTTAATTCGATGAGGCAAAGACCATACGATTTCTTTTGCTGTTATTGGCTTATCCATACTAAAAATAGTTAAAATGTGAAAAATAATGTTGGCAAAGGTAGGCAATTTTTTTTAGATAGTGAAAAGCAGGCTCTTTGAAAACAATAGGTATTCCTTCTGGATATGTTATAGAAATTTTCAAATAAAATGGCAATGCTTTTAGTTCAAATTTCTTTGCAAAATACAATACTTTATTACATATTGCACGCGATTTTATTCACCAATCTAAATAATTCAATTTACACCATGCAAAAAAACATTTGTCTCTTTCTTTTGCTCAGTTTTTGTAACTTATTTGTTGTTTTTGGGCAAGTTTCTGCCGATAAAAACGAAGAAAAGCCCTACATTGAAGTAACGGGCAATGCTTTTGAGGACGTTGTGCCAAATGAGATTTTTATTCAAATTGAATTGAAGGAACGTTATGTAAATAAGGTAAAAATTAGCGTGAGTGAGCAAGAAGATAAGTTAAAATCTGCGCTCAAATGGCTAAACATTGACTTGGCAAATTTGTCTTTGTCTGATGCTGATGCGGAGTATGTTCGTATTCCTTGGCGCAAAAAAGACGTGCTTACGGAGCAAGATTATACCTTAAAAGTAAGTGATGCTGCGACTGTTACCAAAGTATTTCAAGAATTAGAAAAATTGGAAATCAAAGACGCACGTATTGCCAAAATTAACCATAGTAAAATGGATAGTATCCAAAAAGCGGTACAAATCAAGGCGATAAAAAAAGCAAAAGAAAAAGCAGATTATTTGTTACAAGCCATTAACGAGCATACAGGTAAACCTTTGATTGTAAGGGAAGTAGGAGCTAATGACCTGTATCTAAGAAATGGGAGAACGGGAGAAAATTCTTACTATGAAGATGGTATGAAGGTAAAAGGAAAACAAGACATTGATAAAGATATTGTACAATTTCGCAAAATGCGGGTGGAGAGTAATATTTATGTAAAATTTTCCATTCGCTAGGATTGGCTTAATATAGCGTTGTTTTTAGCGTTCGGAACTCTTAAAGAGTTCCGAACGCTAAAAAAACTTAGTTTAAAATCACATTTTTCACTATTCTCTATTCACTTAGATATGGATATTCTACGCGGTTTATTTGGGATTATTTCTATTTTGGGCATCGCTTTTTTGATGTCAAACAACCGAAAGGCAATCAATTATCGTTTGGTTGGCTCAGGTTTAGGATTACAACTTACGCTGGCACTGTTTATTTTAAAAACAAGTATTGGACAGAAAATTTTTAAAGGAATCGGCAACGCGATCACAGGAACGATTGACGCTTACAAAGCAGGAACAGGCTTTGTGTTTGGACCTTTAGCCAATGAGGAGATTATGACTGGCAAAGGGATGTGGGTTCCTTTTTTCATCATCTTGACAGGTTCCATTATTTTCGTCTGCGTATTGGTGGCTATTTTGTACCAATTAGGCGTAATGCAGCGCATCGTGGCGGTATTGGCAAAAGGAATGCACGCCATTATGCGCGCAAGTGGCTCAGAAACGCTTTCAAATGTAGCGAGTGCTTTTGTAGGACAAGTAGAGGCGCAAATTATGATAAAACCCTACCTTGCAGGCATGACAAAATCGGAGTTATTGGCATCTATGGCAGGTAGCATGGCTTGTATATCGGGCGGTGTGATGGTTATTTACATGAATACTTTTCATATTCCCGCACCCGAACTCTTAGCCGCGAGTTTAATGGCTGCCCCAGGGGCTTTGGTCATCGCAAAAATTGTGTATCCAGAAACGGAAGTATCGCAAACGCAAGGCGAAGTAAAACTTGCAGTAGAAAAGCCTTATGCCAATATGATTGATGCGATTTCTCATGCTTGTTCTGATGGGCTAAAAATTTCTCTGAATGTAATCGCCATGTTAATTGGCTTTTTGGCGCTGATTAAAATGGTGGACTTAGGCTTAGGTTTGATTAATCCGACCCTTACTTTGGCAAAAATCTTGGGCTATGTATTTGCAGGGTTTGCCTTTTTGATGGGCATTGATACCAACGAAATTTTAAGAGCAGGCGAATTTCTAGGAACAAAGTTTGTGGCAAATGAATTTATTGCTTACGACAATTTCTCGAAAGTAATGACCACCTTCAGCCCCAAAACCGTTACCATTCTTACCATTGCGCTTTGTGGATTTGCAAACCTTGGCTCGGTGGGTATTCAAATTGGCGGCATTGGCGAATTAGCTCCTTCACGCCGCTTAGAATTGACACAACTAGGTTTTAAAGCCTTGATTTGTGGTACTTTAGCTTCTTATTTATCGGCAACGATTGCGGGAATGTTGCAGTTTTAACTGCCTATTTCCTCTTCTTATATAAATATATTTTCCAAACCTTTCAGGTGGCTTTCTGCCCTTGAAAGGTTTTTGTGTGTATCATCGTTTAGCATAAGTGAAAACATTACCCAAACTGCTATACCCTGTTCCCGCTTTTCTTTGCTAACTTGCACCTACAATTTCATTCATTTTTTTTACCTTTGTACTTTCTTTGCCAAAAGCACACAAACCTTATGAATAACGCGAGACATACTTTTTTTTGAAAACAAATTGGATAGGAAATTTCCTGCTCCTCCTGCTCCTTTTTTGCCTTAGCTTTTCCTCGTTTGCACAAACCGTAAAAGGAGGCAAAGGCACAACCAAAGGAGGAAAAAAAGACACAACGATTGTATTAAAACCTACCATTGCCACAACTTCTCCCGATTCCTTGAAAAACATTAGCGGCAATGATTCTACCCAAAAAGACAGCAATGTAGTTATTACGGATAAAAAAACACTCATCATTGACTCCCTTAAAAAAAACAGCGACATCAAAGGACCCGTAGTTTATTCGGCGGAGGATTCTGTGGTTTTTGACATCGAAAAAGGTGTCCTATATTATTATAAAAAAGTAAATATTGCTTATACCGACCTTACGATTGCTGCGGATAGGGTGCGGATTGAGTGGGAAAAACAAACCATGTATGCAGAAGGAATAGAGGACACTTTGACAGGAACAGGAGTGGGCAGACCTGTTTTTAAGCAGGGAGAAAACACCTACAATGCCAAAACGATGAGTTACAACTTTAAAACGCAAAAAGGAAGGATTACAGGGGTAAGAACGCAAGAAGGTGATGGATTTATCTTTGCTGATGCCGTAAAACGCCAACCCGATAATTCCTTTTTTGGCTTAAATGGAAAATATACGACTTGCAGCGACCCTGAACACCCGCATTTTTATATTAAAAGCACTAAAATGAAAGTGATTCCCAATAAGGGGATTATTAGCGGTCCTTTAAAGGTGGTGTTGGAGGATTTTGAAGTTCCTCTGCCTGTCCCCTTTGGCTATTTTCCAAGCCCTAAAAAACAAACAAATGGCATTATATTGCCTCGTTATGGCGGGGCTGCTGACAAAGGTGTGGGTTTGACAAACCTTGGTTTTTATTGGCATCCTAACGACTATGCTGACTTTTTATTTAGCGGTGATGGCTATACAAATGGTAGTTGGCGGTTGGGATTACGTAGTAATTATGCCCTTAAAAATCGGTTTAATGGCACACTTAATTTCAATTATGGGATTAATCGCTTTGGCGAAAAAACTGACCCTGATTTTCAAAAGGTGAATGCATGGAACTTAAACATGAATCATACCCAAAAAATCAATCCTAATACTACGCTTACGGCACAGATTTCTTTTGACCAAAGATTTAATCGTAACCTAAACTATAACCAAAATTTACAAAATTCTAGTCAAAACTATTTCTCCAATAACCAAGTATCTTCTATTGCTTTTAATAAAAGTAGAATTGGGCGTTTACCCTTTTCAATGAACTTAGGGGCAAGCCTTTCGCAAGATATTAATAATAAAACGATTAGCTTGCGTGCGCCTTCCCTTGCTCTGAATTTAACGCAGCAGTTTTTTCCTTTTAAAAATGTAGCAACTACTTCGCGTGCTTGGGAATGGATTCGACAAATTGGCATGGGTTATTCCATGAATTTAACCAATTCCTTTATCACGATGCGTGATAGTTTGCTTCCTTTGGTGATTAGCAATCCTAACGAACTCTATCCCATTTATTCTACCACTGATACCACTTATAAAAAAGGCTATGAGTTTATGCAAAATGGCGTTACACATAGCATTCCTATTTCTACCAGAATTAAATTATTCAAATATATCACGATTAGTCCTAATGCGAGTTACAATGAATATTGGTACACCAAAAGCATTCGCAAGGCATACAATCCCACGACAGATAAGGACGAAACAACCACCATTAATGGTTTTAGAACGGCAAGAGATTACAATGTAAGTGCTACCTTAAACACCGTTTTATATGGTTTGTATAGTTTGCACAAGTCTAAAAAGCAAATTACGCTTCGGCAAATCATTACGCCAAGCATTAGCTATCGTTATAATCCAGACTTTTCTTTGGGAACTGGTTATTATGATACTTTTTATGACAGAAAAGGGAACTTTAAGAAATATAGCGTGTTTGAGGGAAGCCCTAACGGTATGCCTTCTGCGCAAGCGCAACAAACGATGAGTTTTAGTTTGCAAAATTCCCTAGAAATGAAACGCCGCAAGAAAAAAAGCTTTGAGGAAAATTTTCCCGAAACAGAAGACCGCATTGAAAGGATTCGTTTAATAGACCGTTTGAATATAAGCACTTCTTACAATTTTGCAGCCGACTCTTTTCAATTAGCTAAGCTTGCGCTTTCGGGTGGGACAAACATTCCGCTAAATCCGGGTAGCCCAAATCCCCAAAACTTAGGGGTAAACTTTAATGCAAGTTTTGACCCTTATGCGGTAAATAGCGCAGGAAGGCGCATTAATACCTTTCAATATAACGTAAACAAAGCTCCTGTACGTTTCGAGAATTTGAATTTTTCTTTGTCCACCAATTTTTCTCCTAAAACAGGCAAGAAAGGTGGCAAGCCTTCGCGTTATGTGCCTTATCCGCGTAATCCGTATGATTCTTTAACCTTTCTTTCTTTACAACAATTTCGGAATCAATACATTGACTTTAGCGTGCCTTGGTCAATGAGTGTAAATTATAATTTCAATTATCAGTTGCCTACGGTTTCAGACCAAAAGGCAAGTATCACCAATGTATTGAATTTTATTGGCGACATGAGTTTGACGGAGAAATGGAAATTGGGCTTTTCGAGTGGATTAACCGCAAATCAAGACACGCAAACAGGGAAATTCAAACTTGATGCAACCAATAACACGAGCTTTTCTGTTCACCGCGACCTACATTGTTGGGAGTTTAGCTTTCAGTGGACACCTTTTGGCCCTCTGCAATCTTACGTCTTTACCCTAGACATTAAAGGTGGTTCGTTCAAAGGTTTAATCCCTGCCAAGCGGAAATCGTGGACAGATACCTTTAGGTAGTTCTACGCAAAAAAGTTCGGAACTCATCGAAGTTCCGAACTTTTTTGACAGCCTTTTCGTATATTTTCCCTGCTTAATACACCACCAAATCTTTATTTAATTTATCGGGAGCAGGCAACACCTGGTTTTGAAAATTGGGTTGTTCTGCGCTTAATTTTTGGGCAAGGTTAGTGATTTTGGAAAATGTTTTATGGATTTTTTCCATTTCTTTTAACACCTTAAACATTCCGATTAAATGCGTGGTAGGCAAAGGATAATTCAAGTATTGAAATACTTTTCCTAAGGGAACAACAGATTGCTCTTGCAGTTTCAACAATTTTACCATCAATTTTGCACCCGAAGGAGCCAAAGCTCCTACCCCTCCCCTCGCCTGCTGCCAGCCAATTAAATACAAACCTTTGTAATCATCGAGCATACAATCGGCATAAGTAAGTGCTACTGCGCCCTTTGTTCTATGCAACTCTTTGGGTAAAAAAGGATAAGACAAATGATAGCCCGTAGCTGCCACGAGCAAATCTGCTTCGACTTCGGAGCCATCAGTAAAGCAAACCTTTTTTCCTGCTAATTTGGCAATCCCTGGCTTAGGCGTAATGCGTCCATGCTTAATATAATGCAATACTTCCGTACCAATGGTAGGATGTTTTTCAAAAACTTTATGGTCAGGAACAGGCAAACCATATTTTTCCATGTCGCCAACGACAATTTTTAATCCGATTTTTAAGCCTAAACGCTGCATAAACTCTGGTACCCAAGGCTTTGCAAATTTAGAAAGCGGTTGCCCCATGATGAGTTTGGGCAGAAACCAAGCACTTGAACGAATGCTCATATAAGCAGCCTCCCCTACCCTTGCCGCTTCCGACACAATGTCGCAAGCGGAATTTCCTGCCCCAATTACTACGACTTTTTTCTTACGCAACTGGTCAGGGCTTTTATAATCTTTGGAGTGTAACACTTCCCCCTCAAAATCCCCTTCCCATTGTGGTAGTTTTTTGTCCCAATGATGTCCATTACAAATTAATACCCCTTGATAAATCTCGCTACTTCCATCGGCAAAATAGGCTTTCCACAAACTATTTTCAATAGGTTGAATATAAACAACTTTGGTATTGAAACGAATATTTTTGCGCAAATCAAAATGTTCTGCATAGTTTCGATAATATGCCAACATACTTTTATAACTTGGGAAATCGGGCGTATTTTCAGGCATCGGATAATCCGAATATTCCATCACATCTTTTGATGAGATGACGTGCGCCGTTTCATATACGCCGTGATACCAATTTCCGCCTATATCGTTGTCGGCATCAACTTGTTGATATGGAATGTTTGCGAGTAATAATTCTTTTGCATAGGCTAACCCTACGGGTCCAGCACCAATAATCAAATATTTTTGGGGGGAGTTGTTGTCCATCCTTTGTTTATAATGAAAGTAAATTGTGCGCAATATATAGAAAAAGGCTAGAAACCTTTCTTCTTTTTTGATGAGGCACATAAAAATAACCTTTTTATAGGGATATTGTTATCGCTATAAAAAGGTTATTTATCAAAAAAGGTACAAATTATTTGCTAATTGCTTCAAGATCAGCCTTTAGTTGCTTTAATTTGTTTTGCTCATCTTCAATCGCCTTCTTTTGTTTTTCTTGGTCGCCCTTGTTTTTCTCAATATTAGTTTGGACTTCTTTCAATTGTTTTTCCAAAGAAGTAGCATCTCCTTCTAATTTCTTTTGCGCGTCAAGGCTTTTTTCTACAGACTTTTCTTGGTCTTTGATAGACAATGCCAAGTCGTATGCTTTTACCTCTTTCGCCAAACCTTCAAGTTCTGCTTTTGCCGCTGATATTTCTTGAGGATATTTGTCGGATTTAATAAAGTTATTATTTCCCAAAGATAAAAAGAGAACCACATTCGAGCTTTCTTCTCCTTTTCCTCCGCCTTTTTCTACACGGTAAAAATAATCCATCGTTGAAGCAGAAATTTTGCCATACTGAACGCCTACAAAACCTGTGTTTTTACCTGCGCCTTTACCTTTAGATTTTGTTTCTTTTTTAAATTTCTCTTCCAAAACCGCCTCTACGCTTTTCGCGCTACCAGGAATTGTAATCGAAATTGCATTGACTGCCGTAATTTTTTTGTCAAAATCTACGGTTACTTCGGCTGCAGTTTGTGCACTCACAAAAGAGATGCCCAAGAAGAATAAGATGGAAAATAGTGAAAATTGTTTCATAATGAAAATAATGTATAAGTAATGGATAATTAATAATTGAGAATGGAAAATGATATTAACTTGTTTATTGTCAATGTTTTGAGTGAAAATACTAACATAAACTGATTCTTGCTGAGTACTTATTGATAAGTAAGATAGCAAAAATAGGCAATAGGTAGCGATTTTACAAAGAAGTAGCGATAAGTAAGCCAATATCTCTGTATTTCATCTTCATACCGAACATATTTGCAATCGTTTTCTTGGTAAGGTGACGGCGATAGGTATAAATTCCTTGTTTTACGCCTTCATTTTGTTGCATTAAACGTTCCAAACCTCCCGCATCACCTATTGCTACCAACAAGGGACCTAATACATTGCTTACCGCCATAGATGCAGTTCGGGCATATTTTGCAGCGATGTTGGGAACACAATAATGAATCACCCCGTGTTTGGTAAAAGTAGGATGGTCGTGGTCTGTGATTTCACTGGTATCCACACAACCGCCTTGGTCAATCGCAACATCAATAATAATAGACCCCTCTTTCATTTCTTTCACCATGTCCTCTGTTACCACTACTGGCGTAGTTTTGCCTTGCGTGTAAGCAGCCCCAATTACAACATCGGAGGTTGTAACAGCCTCTTTGATGTAATTATATTGAGCCACCATTGTATATACCTCCAAGCCCAATTCTTTTTTAATTGCTCTTAATTTTTCGATAGATTCGTCAATGATTCGCACCCGTGCCCCCATACCTAATGCCGTTTTTGCAGCATGATAGCCCACTGTTCCAGCCCCAATAATCGTAATCACAGCAGGAGGAATGCCCGTAACACCTCCTAGCAAAATGCCATTGCCATATTTGGGATCGGACATTAGTTCGGCGGCAATTTGAATTGCAGCCACTCCCGCAATTTCGCTCATCATTTGCACAAGGGGCAAAGAATTGTCTGTTCCTTGCAAAAACTCAAAAGCAAGTCCCGTAATATTTTTGTTACAAAATTCCCAAATATAGTCAGGGGTTAAATTGCCTAAGCTCAAAGCAGAAATGATGGTTTGATTAGGACACAAAAGGGAAATTTCGTCACTAGACAAGCGGCTTATTTTGGCAATAAAGTCACATTGTTGATACAAATCTTCGACATGATGCGAAATAATTGCCCCCGCCTCCGAAAAATCGTGGTCGGTATAATGAGCCGCAAGTCCCGCTTGCGTTTCAATCAATACTTGGTGCCCATGACGCACCAATACATTGACGGTTTCTGGCGTAAGAGCGACTCTTCGCTCTTGCAAAGAACGCTCTTTAGGTACGCCAATTTTCATTTTTTTATGTTGTTCTTTTAGCTTTTCCGGCTTCTCTATCGTATAGACGCTCGGATTTGTGCTTAGGAGTTCGGAGGCTGATGGTATGTTCATTGTATTTTGTGCAATAAGATGTATTCAGGAGTAATTGGTTTATGGTTTAATCGTAATTTCTCTTATATTTTCACCTGTAGGGTGAAAAGTAATCAGCAAAGCACCTTCGGGAATCAAATTCGGGATTTTTTCGCTCCACTCAATAAAACAATAATTTCCTGAATAAAAATACTCCTCGTAGCCCATATCATATACTTCTTCTTCCGTTTTAATGCGGTAAAAATCAAAGTGATAGATAAGGCAATCTTTTCCTTTGTACTCATTTACCAAAGAAAAAGTAGGGCTTGTAACGACAGTATTTACGCCCAATGCTTTACAAAAACTTTTGGTGAAGGTTGTTTTGCCTGCACCCAAATCTCCGACCATGAGAAAAATGCGTGTATCTGGAAATTCGGCTAAAATTTGCTTCGCAATTTCCTCATTATCAAGTTCTTTATGACTAATAAAATGCAAAGGCATGGTGTTTAGGTTATGATTGAGCTACTTAAAAAACTATGGCTGTCTAAAAGTTCGGAACTCTTTAAAGAGTTCCGAACTTTTTGGGAAACCTCTTCTTTTAGCTTACAACAGAACGAATCGAAGCCTTGTCAAAGGTTAGTTTCATACCCTTATCCACTTCGAGTAAAATGGTTTTGTCTTCTACATTCACAACAACACCATGTAAGCCGCCAATTGTTACGATTTTGTCGCCGTTTTTTACACCATCGCGCATTTTTTGGTCTTCTTGCTGACGTTTATTTTGTGGGCGAATAAAAAATAGCCAAAAAATCACTAATAAAGCAGGAAACAATAAGAATTGCATCATTGAACCAGCTCCGCCCGCAGCGGGGGTAGTAGCAGGAGCTTGGAGTAAGATTGTTAACATATTATAAGTAATGGAGAATGGAAAATTAATAATGGAGAATGAGAATAAATTGCTAGTTATAGTTATCTGTATTAAGTAATTGATAATTAATAATGGAGAATGGATAATGATTACAATCATTGATTATCAGATACTTATAATGATTTAAAAACCTTAAGACTTTTGATAAAGTACTTAAT
>JBJXHA010000657.1:0-3724 GCA_046160275.1 Bacteroidia bacterium
TATTACTTATCAAACAAACATAGATGAGTTTGCCTTAATGAACTGCCCACATCCTTTTTATTCTATTTCTGATACAACTAACGACTACTATGAGGATGAAGATGTTGAAAAAATTAGACGGGAAAAATGGTTTTCTCAATTAAAGGATAAACCTTATTTTAAAAATAACATATATGATTATATTTCTACTCCAAAAAATAATATATTAATCGTTATTAAAGGCGATAAATGGGGTGCGATTGATAGTGCTGGGAAAGTTATTGTTCCATTAATTTACGAGGAAATAATCTCAATGAGCATTGGAAACTTATTTGCAAGAAAAAGGGGAAAGTATGGCTTTTTGGATTATGAAGGTAAACCTATAAGTGATTTTATTTATGAGGAGGTTGAAGGATGGCGTTCTAACCTTTTCGTAACAGCTTCTTTTTATTCCATAAAAAATACGTATGATATTGGTTTTGATGATATTGGTTTTGATGAAAATTTGGAAGAACGACCAATAAGAAAGAAAATAATTCATACCCAAACATTCCCCTTATTCATTGATGAATGGAAATGTAAAGACACACTATTAGAGGCAACCGTTAACGGCAAAATGGGATTAATAAATGCCAATGGTAAAGAAATAATTGCACCTAAATTTGACAATATTGGTATGTTTGATTACAAAACCTATAAAAAAGATAACTTTATCCCTATAAGGATTGATAGTTTATGGGGCATCATCCGCATAAAAACCAATACACCTTCTTCCTGCCTCCCCCAAATCATCTTCTCCACCCCCACCCATCTTCAAGTAAGCAACTCCTCCCAACAAAAGCCCTACGAAATAGGAAAAAACGAGAAACTCGCCTTACTTTTTCAAATAGAAGGCTGCCAAAACATTGCCTCCAATAAAATAGAAATACGGATAGATGGCAAAGTAAAAAAACTAACGCCCTTGCAAACCAAAGCAGGTAGCGACCAACTTCCCAGCCAAAACATAACATTTGCGACCGAACTGTCACTTTCAGAAGGCGAACATAAGATAGAAATTCACTATGAAAATGCAACTTCTAAAAGCCTCTTTGTCAAAGTTGCCAAAAAGGAGCGCAGATTATATGTATTGGCTATTGCGCCTACCGTAGGATTAAAGTGGAATGAAAAAGATGCAAGGGATTTTGCTGCAATGTTTCGCAATCAACAAGGAAAACTATACGACAGCGTGATGACAAAGGTAATCACTGGAAAAGAACAAACTGAAAAAGGGAACCTTGAAATACTAATAGGAGAAACCATTGCAAGTATAAAAAGTAAAATGGGCGCTGATGATGTTTTTATCTTGTACATTTCTTCGCATGGCGTTGATTACGATAAAGAAAAGGATTTTCTTATTTTGGCTTCAAATTATAAAGTTACGATTCCCACAAAAACAGCTTTACAGTTAAGTATGTTGCATAAAGATTTGGGGGACTTAGCTTGTAAAAAAATGATATTCATAGATGCTTGTTATAGTGGTGTAGCAAATGGGGGCGCATACGCAGTCAAAAAAGCCCCCAACCAAGATAGCCTTTGGCGTAGGTTAGAACACTCCCCTAATGGCATTACCTATTTTGCTTCATCTGCCAGTAATCAACAATCTATTGAATCGAATCGGTTTGAAAATGGTATTTTTACAGAGGCAATTTTAAGGGGGATTGGTGAAATGAAAGCCGATGAAAACAAGGACAATCTCATTAGTATAGCCGAATTAGCCAAATATCTCAAAAATACAGTACCTTTGCTTATCAAGGAAATTGCGCCTGGTTTGCCAAGTACGGATATACAAGAGCCTACAGTTCCTACAAATACCAATACAGATATTCCCATTTATCAACAATAAACTACCAACTCGTATGAAACAATTGTTTTTACTCACATTCACGCTTTGCTTTTTAAGCATTCAGGCACAGACAAATACCTATAAACGCTGTCTTTATACAGGAAGATGGGCGGCGGGTTCTGATTCATTGCCGCCTGATAAGGCTATCCCCGTAGATGACCCCGTTCCTAATTTGAATTTTCATCATGAAGTGGAAACGGCTCTGCAGGAGATTATTAAACTTTCGGGAATAGAAGGGCGAAAAATTAACCTAAAACACAGCAGTAGTATAGCATTGATGGTGGCGGAAGACAATTCTATCCACCCTAAAACCATTTATTACAACAGTATAAATATGCGCCTTGCCATAGCCGAATATAAAAATACAGGCGGTGAGGGAAAATGGGTACTGTATGGTATTCTTGCCCATGAAATTGGACATATTCTTTATAATCACTTTGTTCCTGCGGATAGACAAGGAAAAACGGCACACACCTGCGAGTTTGAAGCTGATGCTTTTGCCGCCCGTATGCTTTACCGTATGGGCGCGAATCACGCACAACTGCAAGCTCCTTATCTCGACCCTACCCTTTTGACAGAAAAGGCAACTGCTACGCATCCGCCACGCTCGGAACGAATTGATGCGGCTTTGAAGGTGTGGGAAAAGGAAGGGGGGAAGTTGGGTGTGTCGATGTTGAGGGAGTATGAGTATTATCCAAGACTAACAGAAACGTATTACATAGGTGATAATATCTTACTAGCTAAAACGGGGCGAATTATTTGTACTGGATTTGTTGGAGAACCTAAAAATAGTATCATAAAGGTAAAAAAAGATAGCAAATATGGTTACATTAATGAAAAAGGAGAATATATCTGCCCCATAAAATATGATTATGTTGCAGATACATTCTCCGAAGGTAGGGCTATAGCATATCTTGGTAAGAAATGCGGATTTATAGATATAAATGGGAAAGAAATTATTTCATTAAATTATGATGGTGTAGGGGTGTTTTCAAACGGAAGGGCTGGCGTTAGACTTGGAGAAAAAGAGGGATTTATTGGATTAAGCGGAGAGTTGATTGTTCCTATTAAATATGATTATGTGGGCGATTTTCATGAAAATAGAGCGTGGGTTAAGTCTGAAGGAAAATATGGCTTTATTGACATCAACGGAAAGGCAATCACTCCAGTAAAATATAATGAGGTAGGCAATTTTTGTAATCAAAGAACATGGTTTAAGTTTAATGGAAAATATGGTTTTATTGATATTAATGGAGAAGAGGTAGTGCCTCCAATGTATGATAATGTGGCACTTTTTTATGGACAAAGAGCATGGATTACATCTAGGAGTGATCATGGGTTAATAGACACAAAAAATGGAAATGTTATAATTCCAATAAATCACCAGTCATATTACTCTTGGGATAGAGAGTTAATTATTGTACGAGAAATAGGCGATAAATGTACTATTTTTAATAAGCAAGGAAAGCTAATTACATTTGGAAAATATGATTGGGAATATCGTTATTCTGAAGGTCTTTACCCTGCTATTCATTCACAAAATAGGATTATGGTTGGACTCAATGGATACTATGGTTTGATAGACTCCACAGGTAAAGAAATTACATCAATAAAATATGAGGAAATAGGGAAATTTTATGAAGATAGAGCGAAGGTAAGGTTCGATGATGGAAATTATAACTTTCTTGATAAAGATGGCGAAGAAATTACTTATGTTAGATATTACAAAGTTAGTGATTATTCAGAAGGTATGGCTTTCGTTAGGGTTGATAGAGAGGGAAAATGGGGTGTTATTGATATCAATGGAAAAGAAGTAACTCCTATGAAATATGAAGAGTACCCTAGCGAGTATCATAACGGTAT
>JBJXHA010000658.1:0-3251 GCA_046160275.1 Bacteroidia bacterium
GACTCCTAGTGCCAACACAACTGCAACCCTTAGCAACTTAGGGGGTACAAATTGGTGGAATGGCGGACTAACGGTGTATGTTACAGATGTTAATGGCTTGACAGGACAAGCTTGGAGCATGGTGAACGAGGTAGTATCTATACAATTAGATTCGGGTTTGTATGTACTTTGCCCTGCTCTCACCACGCCTGTTAATGCAAATGTGATGAGTGGGGTAGCTCCTTATACTTATCAATGGAGCAATGGTGCGACAACACCCAGCATTATGGGGACTGTGGGAAATACCTATTCAGTAAATGTAACAGATGCAAGTGGTTGTGTAGGTCATTCTTTGGCACAAGGGCAGAGTAGCACTATTATCTCTGCTAGCAGTATGCAAGTATCTGTTTCAACTACCCCAGCAAACTGCATTAACGGTACAGCTACCGCCACTATCATCAATCCAGGAAATACGGTTGCCCCCTACACCTATTCATGGTCTAATGGGCAAACTACTGCAACTGCTAACAACCTCATTGCCAATCAGTCCTATCAAGTATTTATTACAGATGCGCAAGGTTGTATCCACAGCCAATTCGTTTATATATCTTCTTCGACTAACTTATCTGCAACAATTACAACAACGCCCGAATATTGCAATGATTTGAATGGAACGGCTTCGGCAACGGTTACAGGAGGAACAGCACCTTACACTTATTCATGGAATACAGGGCAAAATACAAGCAATGCAGCAGGTTTAGCAAATGGTTATCATAACCTTTGGGTAACAGATGCGAATAATTGTGTAGCGCAGGAATGGGCTTTTGTATCAGAAACAAACCCCTTAGCTGTTGCTATTTCAAGTACTCCTTCAGATTGTTTCCCTGCGAATGGTTCTTCTACGATTACCCTAGGAGGAGGCTTGCCCCCTTACAGCTATTATTGGAATACAAGCCCTCCCCAAATGACTGCAACCGCCACAAATCTTCCATCTGGGATTCATCAAATAACAGCTACTGATGCAAACGGTTGCCAATATAACACCAACGTAACCATCTTTAGTAACTCCACGCTATCGTTTAATCTCTTAATGCAACCAGAGATGTGTGACCAACAAAATGGCAGTGTTTCGGTGAATATATTAAGTGGCGTAGCTCCTTACACTTATTCATGGTCAAATGGACAAACAACCGCTACCGCAACCAATTTAAGCAATGGCACGGTGAGTGTGTGGGTTACAGACGCAGCAGGTTGTCAAGCGTCTCAGACCATTTATGTAACTGAAGCTTCTTTAATTTCCGTAGGTTTTACTTCTACCCCTCCTACTTGTATTTACAATGCAGATGGAAGTATTACTGCAAATGTGCTAGGGAGTGGCACTCCCCCTTATAGTTATGTTTGGTGGGGCTATCCTAATAATTTTTACAATGGAGCCTTGATGTTGGGATCACAAGCCAGTGTAAATAACTTATATCCAGGCAATTATCATATTGCTGTTACTGATGCAAATGGTTGCGAAGCCAATCAATATTTCGGATTAGTAAGCGCCAATACACAGCCTTGCGAGGTATATCTTACAGGAAAAGCATATTTTGACCAAAATCAGGATTGTATTTGGAACAATGCAGTAGAATCTACTTTACCTAATGCTTGGGTGCAAGTATTCCCTTCTGGGGCAATGCAGATGACAAATGCAGTAGGGGAATACAATTTTGCCCTACCTACAGGCACTTATTCTTTGCTACACTATCCGCCGGTTTGGGCGGGTGGAGGCACACAACTCTGTCCTACAACTGCGCCTACTTATAACATGAATACCGCAGGTATGGTTCAAACAACCGATTATGCTGATTACTATTCTGTATTAGCACAAGATATTGCCATTACTTCTAGCTCATGGGGGGCACCTCCTCGTCCAGGATTTGCTTATTCACGAGGAATTAGTTTATCTAATGTGGGTACATTATTGGCAAGTGGTAGTATTACTTGTGTACACCCTCTCGGTATTACTTTTACGGGAGCCTCTCCAAGCCCTTCCAGTTATGACCCGATAACAGGAACGATTACTTGGAATTATAACCAACTTCAAGCTTTTGGCGGAAACCTCAATTTTCATGCTAATTTCACGGTGCCAACTACTATGCCTTTAGGAACTGCATTATTCTTTGATTGCCAAGCTAATCCTATCGCAGGAGATATAAATCCTAGCAATAACCAGCACACCGCTGCATCTATTGTCGTGGCTTCTTATGACCCTAACTACATGGAAGTCAGCCCTAAGGGTTCAACTTCTCTAGGTTATATTAATGCGATTGATAGTGTGTTGACTTATACCACACATTTCCAAAATACAGGTAATTTCTTTGCCACTTTTGTAAGGTTAGAAATTCCCTTAGATGTAGATTTGCGCACCAATTCGATTGAAGTATTAACTGCAAGCCACCCAGATTATCGTGCAGAAATCACAGCAAATAATCGGTTAATCATTTATTTTGATAATATTAATTTACCTGATAGTCTCTCAAATCCGATAGGAAGTTGTGGTTTTGTTACCTTCCGTTTGCATTTAAAAGAAGGGCTGGCAAATGGCACGCAAATTATCAATCATTCGGAAATTATCTTTGATTATAACGCGCCTGTCATTACAAATGAGGTGATTAACACCATAAAAGGAACGATTTCGGTAGATGATGAGGCAAATACAACCCATTTTAAACTCTATCCAAATCCTACACAAAACGAAATAAATGTAGAATTTGGCGAAGCACAAGCCGAAAATGTCTTAGCGCTTTACAATGTCTTAGGTGTAAAAGTGAAAACCTTGCAAGCGGAAAAGGGCATAGCAAAACTAACAGCATCTATCAAGGATTTAACAGCAGGTGTTTATCTCTACAAAGCAATCGTAAACGGAGAACAACAACAAACAGGAAAAATAGTGAAACACTAACTTCCTGCAACTTGAAAAATGAATAAAGATTATGATGCGTATTGTAAGCGTGAAGGCGGGAGCTTTCACGCTTTTTGGTTATACATACACTTTTATTCAAGGATACGACACTAACATATAAACATTCATTTACTTTTGTAACCCTTTCTTTAAGCAAATCGTATAAAAGTTTGTTTATACATAACTATAAATACATAAATAAATTTAAAAGCTATGCGTGCATCTATTTTCTTCGGCATCGCAATGCTGCTTTTTTTGAGTAGTTGCACCGTTATTCGGCAAGGTGAGGTAGGCACCAAAAGAACATTGGGGCGGTTGAACAACA
>JBJXHA010000659.1:0-12695 GCA_046160275.1 Bacteroidia bacterium
ATGTCTGAATTTTGAATGGTAAATACTGTATTATCAGCGATAAAAGTGGTAAAGTCTCCAATAAAAATAGCACCCGAAAGCATTTGCGCATTGCTTACTACATAACTATGGGGATTATTAAATACAAAATCGTAGGAACTTGGATCTGCTAAGTCTGTCACGGTAACACTACTATTTGTCGTGTCAATGTCGTACCCTACAAAACTTTCCAGTTTAAGCGTATTATCACAATTTGCACATTCTTCATGAAAACGATTGAGCGTTACTTGAATTTGCACTTCTTCTCCTGGGGAAAGGTTGGCAAGGAATATTTCTAAGCTATTTCCATTAGGGGTGATAAGTGGAGCAGGGCTAACATTAGCACTCATTATTTGAAAATCGGCTAACTCAAAACAAGGCGTTTCCCAAATGTCTAATACATTTACGTCTGTAAAACCCGCCGCAGTAGGTCCTCCCACATTTTTGATAGTCAAGACAAAAGTATTGGTTGGGCTACCAACATTACAATCTAGGCAAGTTTTTTCTACGACCAAATCAGAAGGCGGAGGAATGGTTACACAACTTTGATTGTTGCTTGTTTCGCAATCCAAGGTAAGTATTTCGGCACAATTTAGGCAGGGGTTTTCTCCCCCTAAATAGGTAGCATCAATTTGTATCATTAGGACTGCGTTAGGGTCTAGTGGGTCTCCCGTATAAGTAATTTCTCCATTGGTAGGGTTATAAATTGTATTAGCCACATTTGCATTTACATTCGTCCCCGAAACTTGATAACTATTGTAGGTAAAACAAGTAGGTTCCAGTATATCCTTTAACGCAATGGGGCTAGGAAAACAGCCCATTCCCACATTCGCCACTTGTATTTGAAAAGAAACTACTTGTCCAGGAATAGGTTGTTCTATCGCAGTTGTATTAGGATTGGGGTCAAGCAGGGTTTTACTAATGCTCAAATCCCCAATACAACCTACGGTAAAACAGGTAGTATTATCTCCGCTATGACAATCATTATTCACCATATTTGTGCAATGCGAGCAAAAACCTAAGCCTTGGTAAGTCGCGTTGATAGTAATAGAAGCAGAAGTATTTCCTAAAAAGTTAGCATTGCTTGTAGCAGTATAAGTAAATACATCAGTTCCTGGATTATAAACACCTACCTGCCCAGGCAAAGCATTAATACTATGCGAAACATACTGCATACAAGGGGGGAGTAAGTCGCTAATGCTGACAGGATTCGTGCCTAGCGGGTAGTTCGAGCTGGAAGGATTTTGAATAAGGTACGTGAGGGTTACGGGCGAGTTGAAAGTAGGATTAAGAGGAGAGGCGGTACTAGTAATAGATAAGTTATTTTCTATGACAGCCCCACAATTCAGCATCAAAGCCCCATATTCTTTATGCACTCTCCCTACTATTAAAGAACTTCCATTTACCATTCGCGTTTCAACCACATCTACAGCAAAAGAACTACGGTTTATGCTTGCTGCGGTGGATATGGGAGTAAAAGTAATATTCCCATTATTTGGGTTAATGACAGTCTGCCAGCCAGAACCTAGCATAAAAGTAGCTGGAGTTAACGTACCATTAAAAGGAACAGGGTTAATTACATTTACTGTTCCATTTGAACACAAAGGGTTAGCAAACATAAAGTTTAAGGCATCCTGACTACCATCTGGCTCCGTAATAGACTGTGTATTGGGGACATAAACATGAGATTGTGCAATAGAACAAAATAAAAGCGCAGTAGGAGCGTAGGATTGAACGCTATTATTAGAAATAAAATTACCTTGATTATCCCGTATTCGCACCTCCGCAAAAACAATCATATCGAAGGAATCGGGGTGTATAATATTATCAACAAGTTCATCTCTATTTTCAAGCCTTGCCTGAAAACGGACTGTATTAGTCGTTATAGGTGCAGAGGCGAGATTTACTGTCATTGTATGCTTATATTGGGTTAAAACGAGACCACTGTTAGGAAAACAATCATTAAAGGGTTCAACTACCCCTAAAGAGTGGGTTGTTTGAACATTTGTAATCAACGTATTGGAAGAAGTGCCTACACTTAATACGCTGATAAGTCCAGTGCCAGTAGGAGGTGCAAAACCTGAATGTATGGAAACCGTTCCTGTCACGTATTCTGTTAATGTAACCAAATAAGTAGCTTGTGTACAAGGTACTAGTTGATAAGAAATATCAGCACTCAGCACATGAAAAGCATAGCCTTCCACCTTTAACCCTAATAGTAGTATCATACACATCAAAAACCTAAGAATCGCATTCGTGTCGTGTCGTGTCGTGTCGTGTTTTGCTTCGCAAAACTGCCTGGCGTTAGTCGCTGCGCTGCTGCTTAGTAGCTGGCTGCGAATGGGAAAAATGTTGTGTTGATGTTTCATAAGCATGAACTAAAATGAAAAGTGAAAAATGAGTAAGAATATGGTTATCTATTTGGTTATCAAGGAAATCAAGGATTAACTGTTTGGCTCTTGGTTAGACCTGCTAAGGTTCAGGAAACACCTTAGCAGGTCTTATTTCAGGCGGCTCAGACCTAGCAAGGTTTTTCCTGAACCTTGCTAGGTCTAAAAAAAAGCTTGTGTGCAAGTTATTCAAACCTTTTTAAAAAAAGAAAAAACAGTTGCATGAACGGTAAAATCCTGCTGTAAGCCGTTATATTTTTGTTGTGAATGGAAAACAAAAGCAAATCTAATCGGGAGAAAATACAAAATCCATTACCTTTTTGGGGCAAAGTCCGAAAGGGAATACATGGAATGCTTCTTCGTTTTTTGATATTTCTAAAAAAAACGCCTTATATTTGTCCTTTAAGTAATGGATAATTAATAATTGATAATGGAAAATAATTTTAACTTATTAATTATCAATATTTTGAGCAAAATATTAACATAAACTAATTCTTACCAGATACTTAAATATAAGGGCATTTATGAGAAAATACTTACTCCTGATTATACAAATCTTTCTTTTTTCTGCTTTTGGGCAAAATTTAAAGCCCGAAAGTCCTTTGTTTTTTACCTACCCTGTTTCGCAAGCAGATTTAGAAAAACAGATTTCTGCAAAACGATATACCCTAAAAACCGATGAATGGAATGTGTTAGAGTCGAATTTGAAGCAGCAACAAACCGAATTAGCAACCCAACTCATGGGTTTTGATATGCAGCTTATGGGCTTGACGCATCAATTGCAAGTGCTGGAAAATTTGGCGGACATAGGGAAAATTGATTCGCTGCTGCTTCAACGAAAAAATACCCGAGCGAAAATCCTCGAAATGCAAGGAAAAACCCTGCAACAAATTCCCTTAAAAGGTTTGTATCTTGTGTTTATGCCCGTAGAAGATGTTTATACGGACATTGATTTGTTTCAAAAAGCCACAGAAGCCACAATATTGCCCGAAGCAATTAAGACATGGAACGGCACTTTTATTCAGAGTTTGGTGGAAATACAAGACAATCAAGTGCTTAGTGACCAAATGAAAGAGCAGGTAAGCGGTACGATGGAAATGGGGAATAAGTTATGTGGCGAATGTGAGAGCAAACGCTTTGATAATGGCTTGAATTATTATTATAAAATTTGCGAGGTGAATGTATATCCTTTGCAAAAAAAGGGGGAAATTGATTCGCTTGAAAAGGGCGCGCCTATTCAAAATATTCAGCTTGTGGACTTGGTAAATGAAAGCGATTATGAAAAAGAAATAGAGGAAATCAGCTCTAAGACGGTGAAAAACAAGTTATTATCTTTGCTAAAAACCTACCTTCCCAAACATAAGCAAGCCATTACAGAATTTAATAAAACGGCTTTGCTCCTACAAAAACAAATGCTGCTCAATCTTTCTCAAGAATTGCAAAGAATTGATGAGAAAATTGCGGCAAGCCAAAAGCGCAAAGAGATGACAATCATGCAGTTGGATAGCATTGCGAAAACCTTGAACCTTCCTTTTGACCCAACACAAGCACAAACCTTTATTACCAAGGCAAAAGATGCCTTAAAACAACAACATCAGGCCATTTCTGCTCAAAAATTTGCCCTCAAAAATACCGAATTGATTTATGAAACGGTAAAAGTAGGCGGCGAACATCCTAACCTTGACATTGCGCAAGGTGTATTTGAGCATTTGCCCATTTGGGAGGAAAGGTATGCCAAACTCACTGATTTTCAACAAGAAATCGCAATCAAAGAGAACGTGGTGGAGCAGTTTTCTACCCAATCAGGTTTGGATATGTATCGCAATTTGGGCAAGATTTGGGTGTATCCTGTTCCTGTCAATTCTGCGATCTATGTAGGCGTTGTTTGCCAATTTAACATGGAGGAAATTACGCCTAAGCCTGATTCTGCAGCTGAAAATGTGACGGCTTTAGCGGACTTAGATACGGTGGCTACTCCTAAAAATATAGATCTTCCCTCGCCTAAACTTGCCCTAAAAGACAGTTTGCAGCAAGATAGTCTTCTCAAAAGTTATGTAAATTACTCTAAGGAATTTGCGGAGTTTTTGGCTTTGCGCAATAAAACGTCAACAGTTAAATTAGTAGAAAATTCGCCCAAGGAAAATTACGACATTCATATCGAAACGACTTCTAAACCTAAACCTGCGACCGAAAAGGAAGGCGCAACACAAGAAAAACAAAATGCCTTAAAAAATGCGGACGAGGCTTTTAACAAAGGTTTGTACGCAGAGGCAATTTCCATTTATCGCCTGTATCTCAACGAATTAAGTACGAACCAAATCATTAAATTGGCGCGAATTTACATGGAAGGCGGCGATGGGATTCAACAAAACGCACAACAAGCCATTCAATATTTTGAGCTTGCGGTACAAAAAGGAAGTGATGCCGCTAATTTTTACTTAGGTTATTTTTATTTTCAAGGGAAAGACATTGAACTTGATGATAAAAAAGCCTTTGAATATTTTGAAAAAGCCTCAAATGGGGGCATTCTTCAAGCAAGTTCTTACCTCGGCATTATGTATGAAGAAGGGCGTGGGCGCGAAAAAGACATGGGACAGGCAATTGCTTATTACACCAAAAGCGCGAGTAGCGAGCCGGGAGATGCTTTGGGGCAATATCGTTTAGGGAAAATTTACGAAGAAGCCAAAAACAAAGAACAAGCCCAATATTGGTATCGAAAATCAGCAAGAAATGGCTACGAAAAAGCCAAAAAGCAGTTGATGTTGATGAAGTAAGGCAAATGCAATAAGTGGCAATACCATGAACTATGAATAGTAAACATACCCTCACGTGCGTATTCCCTTGTACTAGAAAAGGCCAAAGAATCGTGCATTACAAGGTACAAATGTAAGAATTTGAATTTTTTTTACTAGAAAATATGAAAAATCAGAAAAAATGTGTTAGTTTGCAGCCTAATTCAAAAAGTAGCCAAAATGTCGGGCTTTTTTTAGAAACACATTCGTTTTATGGAACATCAGAACGTAAATGAGGAGTTGATGAACAACGAGCAAAACTCTGTAGAAGAAACTCCCGCAGTAGTAGAGCAACCCACTGTGGAAGAAAGCACTACAGCAGATGCGCAAGAAAATGTAGTTGTCGAGACTTCAGAAGATTCATCAACCGCGTCCGTCACCGAAGATAACGGTGATGTAGATTTATCGGAGTCAGATGCGTTGGCACCTGTAAAAGAGATGCTTACCGAAGGAAGAGCAGAAGAGGAAATCCCTCGCGCTTTGCCTTTGGAGTTAGTACTTTTATTGGAGCAAACCAACTCCGTTCTCGGCAGTATTAATTTAGAGCAGGCAAAAAAACTGGTTTCGGCTATCAAGCATGAATACGACAATCGCAAAGCGAGTGACGCATTTCCTGCGGAATTAGAAGGACGTTTTACAACTGCTTATGCACGTTTTAACAAAAAACGCGCAGACGAACAAAAGAAGTCGGAAGAGGAGAACGCCAACCGCAAAAGAGCCTTAATCGAACAGCTTAAAACTGCGATTGAGTCCGGTGATATGCAACGGAATACGGTCAAAGATATCCAAACCGAATGGAAAAAAGCCTCTCCTATTTCTAAAGAAGCGAGAGAAGAATTAGATCCGATTTTTCAAGCGTTGCTCGATAGTTATTACAAAAAGCGTAGCCAAGAAATTGAGCTAATGGATTATGACCGCAAACGTAATTTGGAAACAAAGAACGAAATTATTGCGAAAATCCGTGCTTTGCTACCGAATGAAGAGGAAGCGCACAATGCGGAAATTTGGCGTGAGCGTCAACAAGTATTGAACGAGCTTCAAAGACAGTGGCGTGAAGCGGGCTTTGTTCCTAAAGAGGACATGGAGCGCATCAACATGGATTACAAACAAGCGGTAGATATTTTCTTCGAAAAACGCCGCGAGTATGTAGAGTCGCAAGAGCAAGGGATGCAGGAGAATGGCGAGAAAAAAGAGGAAATTTTGGGTAGAATGGCAGAATATACTGCTTATACTAGCGAAAAACCCAAAGAGTGGGAAGAAGCAACTGCAAAATTCTTGGCGTTGCAAGAAGAGTGGAAAGCAGTAGGAAAAGCCCCTAATGAGAAAAATGGCGAACTTTGGAAGCGTTTCCGCGAAATCGGCAATACTTTCTTTGATAATAAATCGAACTTCTTCAAAAACTTAGAAGCAGAACGTACCAAAAACATGGAAGCTAAAAAAGCTATCTGTGAGCGTGCGGAGGCTTTGAAAGAAAGTGAAGATTGGGAAGGTTCTGCGAAGGAAATCAAAAAACTACAAGATGAGTGGAAACAAGTAGGGCCTGTGCCTGACAAAATTTCTAACAAATTGTGGGATAGATTCCGTTCTGCTTGTGATGCTTTCTTCGTAAATCGCAGAGAACATTATAAAGGAGTTAAATCTGATGAAGAGGCAAACCTTGAGAAAAAACGTGTGTTGATTGAGGAGGTAAAAACCTTGACTGCAGCTTTCAATGCTGAAACACGCGAAGAAACTGTTTCTCGTGTGAAAGAGATTCAAGAGGATTGGAAAAAAATCGGAAAAGTGCCGATTAAGCAAAAAGATACCATTTGGGACGCTTTTAAAGCGGAAGTAGATGCCTTTTTTGCTATGCTTCGTGCGCAAAAACCTGCCAATACGAATACTAATAACGCGAATACGAATACCAATCGTCCTCCACGCAAAGAAAGAGAAGACAGAGGGGAAAGAAGAGAAAGAAGTAATCATGGTGGCGATAGAAGACCTTCTGAAGACCAAATTTCTTCGGGTATCGTGTATCCTCCACATATTCAAGCGAAAATCTCTCGTTTGAAAAAGAAAATCTCTCGCTCACAAGAGAAAGTTGACCAATATGGCACAAACATCTTGTTCATCGCAAGAGGAAAAGCAGGGGATAAACTTCGTGCGCAAATTCAAGCGGAAATCGATGCAGAAGCAGCACTTATCGTGGAATGGAAAAATACCATCAAAGAACTTGATGCTGTATTGAAAAATCCAAATCCAGAGAAAGAAAAAGAATTGCTTGATAGCGTTGAAGATACTGATGATGCAGCAGAAGATACTACGAATGCAGACGCATAAAAGTAGGTTTTCTTATTGATAAAGTGTTGAGAATACACAAAAACAAACGTACTGAACTTTGAAAAGTTTGGTACGTTTGTTTTTATAGTAACTACGTAACTATCTGGCAATCATTAGTTTATGCTAATATTTCAACTCAAACCCTTGATAATAAATACACTGCAAATTAAGTTTTCCCCAGTTGTTATATTGGAAATATCTTATCCCTCATTGTGTTCAAGCTAGATTTGATAAGATATTTCCAATATGACCAGCCCGCAAAAACATAAGAACTTTTTGTTTACAGTGTAATAAATAAGTTAAAATCATTATCAACTAAGCACTCGGTAATAATTAGTTTATGTTAATGTTTTTACTCAAAATGTTGATTATAAATCACTTAAACTCATTTTTAACTATCAACTATTACCTATCACCTACTTATCCATTACTTAACTTTCATAGCTTCCCCCGAAAAACTTCCATTGTTTTTTAAAATAATCATGCTCTTTTTTCCTTTACTTGCAAATTCAACGGTATAACTTCGAGATAATACAAATCCCGCTTTATCCGAAGAGAAATAAAGCGGTTCAGGCGTGCCATCGCTGCTATTTTGAATGTATAATTGTTTGCCTACTTGTGTGATCGTAGTAAAATACGCGCCTTTTTCCGTAGGTAATTTGTACGTTCCAAGATAGTCCTTCCCTAAATTTTCCTTGGGAATTATCGCCGTTTTATAGGTATAATCCAAATAGCCCTCCCATTGAAAGGTTGTAGCAATGCTGTTTAATACTTCTGAAATCATGCCCGCATAAGAAGTATTAACGACAATGACTGCGCCATCTTTGCCATCAAAACTGCCAACATATACCGAAGTGTAACCATCAATGCTGCCTGTATGCGTAAAATATTTCCTTCCTCCTTTTTCAAATAGCATCACGCCTAAGCCATTTTTATAAGGAACATCTAAACTTCCCGTATAAGTAAGCTCTCCGAGTTGTGGCGTAAACATCTTTTGAATCGTTTCTTTTTTAAGAAAAGCATTTCCTTTTTCATTATAAGCATTTTGAATAGCAATCACCATCTTAGCAATATCGCTCACTGTTGCAACGAGTCCCCCTTCTGCTTGACAGGGAAAAACATAAGGAGGAACTACTTCATAATCAAATACATAACCTTTCGCTAACTTTTTTTGCTTTTCCTCCGAGAGTTTCAAGGCAAAAGTACTATTGTGCATATTTAAGGGAGTAAAAAGATGTTGAGTGAGTAAACGATTATAGTCCTCGTCAACATTATCTGCCAATATTTTTTGAACAATACAAATCCCTTGATTAGAATATTCATAGGTTTCGTTAGGCTTTCGAATACAGTACGCGCCATTTCCCAAGGCAGGTTTTTCCCCTTTCACAATTTGCGTAATCGTAGGCAAAGGTTTGTTATGCGTATAGTCCCCAGAAGGACCGTCATCTCTGATAATTCCTGCCGTATGACTTAATAAATTAGCTATCGTTATTTTTTGACCTTTTGAATAGTTATTTTCTTTAAAACTTCCCTCTTTTAGGTATTCTCTCATATCCGTAGTTAACGATAACTTACCTTCTTCTACTAATTTCATGATAAACAAGGCATTAGCTGTTTTACTAATTGAAGCAAAATGAAAAAGGGTGCTTGTATCTGCTTCTGTTTTCTGTTCAATATTCGCCTCTCCATACACTTTAGACAGCACAATCTCTCCCTTTTTGATAACTGCGACCCCAACAGCAGGTACTTTGCGTAATTTCATTCTCTCATAAATCGCATAATGCGTTGGCGTAACTCCCTGCAATTGCGCATAAGAAGTTAAAGCATTTTCAAATTGCGTGGCAAGAGTTGTATCTTGTTGAGCAGAAACGCTAGAACTAAGAAATAAGAGTTGTATGAAAAAGGGAAGAAACAATAAACTCATGTTTTGTACGTGCTTCATCATTTTTATTTGCTTGATAATTGACACTCAATTTTTATTTTAACGCTACTTTTGTCCTTACAAGTATACGTTTTCTAAACCAATTTGTAAAAAATTACTCAGATGTCCTAAAAAGGAACTCAACGATGTTAAGTATTTTTTTCTTTCTAAATACATTGATGCGTAATTTTTTTGTATGTAATTTATTGATAATAAGCTATATAAAATCTATATAGATTTTTGAACAAGTAAGAATTTAAGAAAACTCGTTTGCAGTACCCCAAAATTGCACCGTATCTTTGTAGTATCAAATTCAAAAAGATTCACTTATCTTAAATTTTTACACGTTATGCGTAATCTCATTTTATCATTTCTTTTCTTGCTCCCTTTATTGGGATTGGCTCAAGTGCCATCTATTATTGTAAACGGTACGGTTACGAATCAAAGTACAGGTGCACCCATTAACAACCATACGATTTATGTGGTAACGGATTCTACTGCTACGGGTATGTTCACTGCCACTGCTGTTACAAATGCAAATGGCACGTACACAGCCACTATTCAGTTTAACTTTTTACCTCCTACAAATTTAGGATTTACGGTTTATACTTATGATTGTAATGGGGCAATTGTTTCTTTACAATATGTTATGACAAGTGCTTATACCGTTATTAACAATGCAAACTTCCAAATTTGCGCTGGTGGCGGCGGTACAGGTTGCCAAGCAAGTTTTACACAAAGTGTCCAAAACGGTGTACTATATGCAAATAACACTTCTACGGGTTCTACGCCTACTTCTGCGCTTACCTATTCTTGGTCTTTCGCAGGTATGACTAGCACGGTTCAAAACCCATCGTTTAGTCTTGCGAATATTGCGAACGGGGCTTATCCTATTTGTTTGACTATCAGTGATAATACAGGTTGTACAAGTACTCATTGCGATAGCGTATTGGTGAACAATGGTGGCGGTGGTTCTAGTTGTAGTACTACTTTTACTTATAATGTAGGGACTGGCGGTGTTGTTACTTTAGTGGGTACTGCTTGGTCTTCTTCGGGTGCAGGTTGTTCTGCTACTTACAACTGGACAATGGCAAATACAGGGGTTACTTTTTCTACCGCAACAAGTGCAACGCTTACCCTACCTGCTGGAACCTATACAGTTTGCTTAACTACAACAGATTGTAATGGTTGTGTAGCTTCTTATTGCAATTCATTTAGCATCACCAATACTAATCCTACGAATTATAGCATAAGTGGAACAGTAGCGGTAGATTCTATGAATAGTCCTGCAATGGGTGGCGATTCTGTGATTGTGTATTTGGTAAAATATGACACAACAGGTGGTGGAACTTTGACCTTAGTACAATCTCAAACTTCTATGACTTGGGCAAATCCAAATTCACCCAATGCACCATTCTCTTTCCAAAACCTTGTGGCTGGCGATTATTTGGTAAAAGCCGCAGTTTTGAACGCAAATTCTCCTAACTATGCGAGCTTCATGCCTACCTATTATGCATATAGCTTATTTTGGTCAAGTGCAACGACCCTCTCAGTTCCTAATAATGGCAATAGTTTGACCTTGCACTTATTACCTGGCAATAATCCTGGAGGACCTGGTTTTGTAGGAGGTTTGGTATCTCAAGGTGCAAACAAAACAACTGCGGGTTTGGAAAATGTTCAAGTATTATTATTAGACATGAACAACAATCCTGTGGCTTATACTTATTCTGATGCAAATGGCGATTATAGTTTCTCAAACTTAGCCTATGGTACGTATAAAATTTGGGCAGAAATTTGGGGCAAAACAACTACACCTATCATTGTAACCATTTCTGCAAACAATCCAAGCGCAACAGGAAACGAAATCGTAGTAAATTCAACGAATGTTACAAGTGCGATTTTTGACAACAATGCTTATTTCTCAGGCGTAACTCTTTTCCCAAATCCAAGTGCTGCAAAAACGAACTTGAAAATGGAAATGAAACAAAGCGGAAATGTGGCGGTTGAAATCGTAAATTCACTTGGACAAACCGTATTTGCTACCCGTGAAATGTTCACACAAGGTTCAAACGAATTGGCAATCCCAACGATTTCTTATCCTAAAGGAATTTACATCGTAAAAGTAAATGCAGGAGAAAAAGCTACCGCCATGATGAAATTAGTGGTAGAATAATAAACAAGTAATTGATAATTAATAATGGAGAATGTATAATGATTGAAATTATTGATTATCAGATACTTATAAGCCTTAATACTTTTGATAAAGTACTTAAATGATGATTTGAAAAAAGCGGCTTACTTGTAAAAAGTGAGTCGCTTTTTTGGTAGTCCTTCGAATGTAATGCTCACTAAAACCTGTAGCGGCTGCTTTAGCTGCCGCAGAAGCGCAAAAACTCCGTTTTTGCAAGTTATCGGGCAGCTAAAGCAGCCCGTACAGCATTACATTTTTACCTCTACCTAGCTACCGACCTGCTTGAATATCAATGATTTTTAAAGGGGCAGTTGAAGCATCCCGTACAAACCACAAACATTATCATAGTTCCAGAATTTATAACAAGATGAGCATTATCAATATCAAAATCGAAAATGGGTGCAAATTTATTGGCAATAGAAAATTAGTGGATATTATTAATAAATTCCCATCAGAACTTCATAGGCATAATATTATTGAGTCTATATTCAATAAAATTAGTTCACAAGAAGAGCTGATATTAGAATTAAAAAAGCTCAAAGGTAAAACCACTCCTATCTCTATTCTCGTTATGATTAAGATTATGGCGAATGTATCTTTAACAGAGGCTCTTCCTGTTTTTTATGAAGTGATGGCGCAGGATTAGGGGTTGTTTGTGCTTTGTAAATACCAATTTTAGGAAATGATGGAATATACAAAAATATTATTTGAATACACGAGTTCTATTACGAATAATTATGAAATAGAAAGTGCTTGGGCATTACCTGTGGGTAAGTATTATCAATTGGACAATATTTTGTTTTATGCACCAGAATACAAGAGTGGGAGGAATAGATAGTTGCTTTTATATCAAAGACATTAAGTCGTGAATAGTTAATAATGAATAATGAATAATGAATAATGAATGATATTGTTAAGTGGTTGATAGTTAATTTGTTGGCTGTTAATTATATTCTTCGTTTTTTACTCACTTCTGCTTAATAATAAGAATAGGAGTATCTTCAAATGAGTTTCAAGTAATAACTTGGTATTTAGAGGAGGAAGCAATTATGTGGCAAATATTT
>JBJXHA010000660.1:0-9993 GCA_046160275.1 Bacteroidia bacterium
ATGGCGATTATACTTCTTTAACGGAATTATATCTGGGCATTTTGTATCCTAAAGCCTTGGAAATCAAGGGGGATTATTGTTTTACGATGTATGCAACGCCTTCGCAGGCTTACAAGCAAAATTCAGGTTTAGACGAGGACAAAGACGGGCGTGTTACCGTTAGCGACATAGACCACAGAATGCAGCGTGTTTTTCCTACGGCTTATGTTGCAGGAAAAAATCAACAAGAAATTGTTTCGATTGATAAATAGGGAACAGGAAAAAAACATAAAAAAGCGACATTTCTCAAAGAAATGTCGCTTTTTTATTGTGTTCATTATCATTCTTCCACCTTCACAATTGGGCGAATTTGCTGAACGCCTTCGTTTTGTAAGCGAATAAAATAATTACCTGCCGCAAGACCCTCGGCATTCCACCACAATTCGTATTTCCCTTTTTGATATTGCCCTTCGGCTAAGGTAGCTATCATTTTGCCTTGATAATCAAATACTTGAACCAAAGTGTAGCCACCGAATGTTTCAAAATCTATGTAAGTCGAATTTGTGAAGGGATTAGGGCGATTGCTAAGAAGTTGCCTGCCTGCCTGCTGATTGAGTTCATGAATACTGGAAGTGCTGCAAGTCGCCTGTAATAAAGGCAGCGTTTGAAAATTTTGGAGCAAAATATTCGAAACTTCATTGCTTGGCACACAAAACCAATCTTGCAAAACCGAAGCATACACCGAACGGAAATCGTATTGCATCGGAATATTATCGCTAGGCGAAACGGTTGCCGAAATCGTAGGGTTTGTTCCCAAAACACCACTTTGTACTTTTGTGCCAAAAATAAACATCGGAGCTGCCGCTCCATGGTCAGTACCAATGCTATCATTCGACACAATTCTGCGCCCAAATTCCGAAAAAGTCATACCGATTACTCTATCCGCAATGCCTAAAAACGCACAATCTGCCACAAAAGCCGCCACCGCGTCAGAAAGCGTTTTGAGCAAGTCTGCGTGTTCGCCAATCGTAGTATCTGTAGCATCAGTCTGGTCGTCATGTGTATCAAATCCCCCAATATCCACCATGTAAATGCGCGTTTTTAAGCCGCCCGCAATTAGTTTTGCTATAATTTTCAATTTATCCGCCAAGTTATTTCCTGTGGGATAAGGATTTTGCGTAGGCACATTTGCCGCCGCCGCATTAATTACCCCAAAATAAGTTTGCGTTTGTTGCATTGCCCCTCGAATAAAGCTTAACTCTTTGCCAGCGAAGGTGTTAGGTGCAGGGTCTTGCACACCATTCACCATGTTATAAAAAGAATTCGGGTCAGTAATAGACATTCCCATACTCGAATTAAACACAAACACAGGCGACAAAGAAGAGCTAATTTGAATTGCCAAAGGGTCAGGCATCGTACTATTCGGATAACCTACGGGATAGTTGGGATATTCGGAATTAAGGTAGCGAGCTGCCCAACCTGAATCTAAAATTTGGTTGGAATCGGCTGCGGTAAGCCAAATATCCGTAGCGCGAAAATGCGAAAAATCGGGATTGGGATAACCTACCGACTGAATGATTGCCATTTTGCCATCATTATACAAATCTCTCATGCCCGTCATGGCAGGATGCAAGCCTGTATTTGCTACCCCGTTCAAAGTAAGTACTTGAGTATCAGGGATAAGAATATTGCTGCGTGCAGCCGAAAGATTGCTATATTGGTCAAGCGGAATGAGGGTATTTAAGCCATCATTTCCACCATTTAATTGAATCAAAACTAATACATGGTCTGTATCAGTCGTATTTACGGCATCGCCCCAAACAGGGTCGGGCGCAAATGCGTTTAAATCGAAGCCATTCAAAAACGCAGGAATCGTAAGCGCAGGAATGGTTTTGAGAAAATGTCGTCTATCCATGAGAGGTAGTGAAAAAGGAAAAGTGAATAGGGAAAAGTAAACGATGGTGTTTTAGGGTTCGGAACTTTTTAGAAAGTTCCGAACCCTAAAAATTACGAAAGGTGATATTCTGCAATGCCCATTAAAGTAGAAAACATAGCAGTTAAGCGCGATTTTACGGCATTGTAATAGGTTGTATTAGTTGGTGCGGAAGTGTAATCATTCCAAGCATCTGTCCAATAACTATCCATTGCTTGCCCCGATAATAAAGCACTTGTTTTGATGGTATCTTTGGTCGTTTGTGAAATATCAATCCCTAATAACAAGATACAACACTCGCTTACTACCGTATTCGGGTTAAAAGGATTGCTGATGGCATTTTGTACAAAAGTGACCAAATCAAATTTCAACGTAAAACCACCCGTGGTGTAACCTGTTCCTAAAAAACGAGTGGCTAAGTTCGTGCGTAAAGGAAGTGTTACCGCATTAATCCACATTTCATGAAATTGGGGAGCCTGATAATAGGCGGGCCAACCTGCTACCGAAGGCGGACTTCCTGCTTCTTGCTGCATACCTTTGGCTTGATTTACAAGATAATACCACATTTTATATTGCAAATTCACATTCGTATTATCAGGGAAATTCATGCCCATTTCGCGGCACATTCCTACTATAAAATCTAGCGGTGGGCGAATGACACAACTGCGATTTGCCATGTCGAAAAAATGTTCGCTTTTAAAAAGTGCGTCCAACACAGGCAAAATGTCATAATTATTATTTCTGAAAATGGTGGCAAGTGGCTCAATTACATTGGTTTCCGTAGTGGCATCAATTTCATAATAGACAAAAAAGCGATACAATTTACGGCAAATGTTCAAGGCTACTTCATCTTTAACAAAAATCATATCCAACAAAACATCTAACTCCGTTTCACCTGCTGCACCGCTTTGCCCTATAATAACGGTATTGCCATAAAAAGCAGAAAAAGTTTTGTTTGAGACATCGTGTTTGAGAGAATTAAAATAATAATATCCCGTTGTAGCATCAATACGATAACCTGTTAATACCTTTGCTGCGGCTTTTACATCGTCTTCTAAATAAGGTGCGATGCCGTTAATTTTGCCTACTGTAAAAAGTTCTTGCAGTTCGCGTGCGTAGTTTTCATCGGGGGCAGTATTCGAATTTTTATAACCATTCAAATAAATCAACATGGCTGAATCTAAAGTAACCTCTTTTACCAGTTGTTTGAAATTACCAAAACAAGAAGCCCGCAGCAAGGCATTGTGGCGATATACTGATATGCCCCTGCTGACGATTGCGCTTTCGGTGGCAAAATGATTGTGCCAAAAGAGGGTCATTTTTTCGGTAAGATTTGCCCCTTGATTGAGCATCAAGCCGCCCCACCAAGAAAACCATGACTTTCGGCGCAAAAACTCAATAGAAGAATTAACAGGAGCATTTACCCAAGTTTGTCCATACGGAACGGTAGGGTCTATCGTTCCATTGACATCGTAATCATTCAAAGGCGGTGCAGGAGCCGCAAGCGGAGTCAATAAAGTGTCTATCGCTTGCGGCATCGTTAATGCTTTTAAAGCATCAATGTCCGCCTTTTTCGCGCCAAAAGTAGTTCTGCGAAGCAAATGAATCACTTGTTCAGTGTCCCAAGTGCCAGCATAAGGCATTAAGCCTGAGTGTGTTCGTGCCGTAACTGTATTCATAATAAGGAATAAATAATTGATAACGGGAAACGGAAAATGCGGATAAGTTTACTTATCCGTAGTGGCTGTAATCCGTAGTGGCTGTAAATAACAAAAGAACGAAAAAAACTGTATCATTACTTGCAAAAATAAGACACAAATCTCAATTTGCTAGACTTATCTTTTCAACAAAGGTTTAATGTGGAGGTAAGAAATTTTGGATTTTTGGGAGGAAATCTTTGTAAACAAGAAATAACATAGTGCATTTCGGCAAGTTTAATACGAGTTGTTGAGGGGGTAAATTGTATTTTAGCGAAAATGACATCAACCTTATCTTTATAAAATAGAGAGAAACATGTATTCGGTAATAATTAGTTTATGTTATTTTTTATTGCATAATTATTAACACTTTATATCTGTTTACTGATAACTGTTAATTGTTAACTGATACTTATTTGTTGTCAATATTTGAAATCTTCACAAATATTAATATTTTTGCTCACACTTACCTTGTTGTTTATGAAAAATAAAATTTACCTTCTTTCTTTTTTCTGCTTCTTTTTGGCTTGTAAGAAAACTCGCCAGATAAACAGCCAAGACTTTGCCTTGAAAAAAGGCTTAGAACACTTTCAAAAAGCATATAGGGAATATGGTGAGGAGAGTGATAGCCTTTCTATTTTCCATTATGACAGTGCTTTGTATCATCTTACAATTTATACGGAGCAGGCATCTCAATCCACTGATACAAACTATTGGCATAGCCTTCATGCTTTGGGTTACACCTACTACAAATTAAAATATTTACAAAAAGCTGAAGATTGTTTAGCAAAGGATGGTGGTGTAATAGGTAAGCAGCAATTTCTTTTCTCGTATTGGAAAGGAAGAGTGCTGTATGAGTTAGGAGAATATCAGAAGGCAAAAGAAATTTTCATGCCTTTGCTAAGGCACCCCTATCTTGAACAGGATAAGAATCAAAAGGCTATCATTTGCCTGGACTTGGCAAATATGTCAGCAAACTTAGGAGATGCCCAAGAATCAATTTTGCCTTATTTTAAAACTGCTCAGGTTTGTGCTATTACGCCATCTATAAAACTAAATGTATATAGAGGCTTGGGTGTTTTTTACGATAGGTCAGAAGAAACCTATCAAGACTATGATAGTGCTAACTTTTATTTTCAAAAAGCTCGCCTTTTAGCTAACACTCAAAATATTGCCCCTCCCGAAATGTTTTGGTACAATTACGCTACTTTATTGGGACACATTGCCCAAACAGATGCAGCACAAGCGAAAATAGCATGGGATTCGGCAACAGTGTTTTTTCAAAGAGAAACTCGCATACAAGAGAGTAGGAGAGATAGTAATAATTTGGCAGATATTTATAACAATTGGGGATATTTTGCGCGAAAAATTATTTACCCAGACCTCAATAACTCTATTCGATATTATAGTCAAGCCTTCCAATTTTTATTTTCTCATAAAACTCCTTATCAAAAAGTAGCACTTAGCAATAGTCGTTCTATTCTACTTACAAACTATACCTATGCGGGGTTAGCCAAGTCTTATTTTGCTAAATATGGGGATACGAAATTTCACCAAACTACTTATTTAGATACTTCGCTTTTTTATTACTTAAAAGTAAAAGAAGCGATGGTTCATACAAGAAAAACGTTGGGAACTGAAGAGTCTAAACAAATACTCAATGACATTCTCTATGGAGTGTATGAGCCTGCCTTACAAGCGGTTGATTTCCTATATCAACAAGCAGGCAAACAAGATACTGCCCTGCAACTTGCTTATCAATTGATTGAAGCAGGGAAATCTTTAAATTTATTAGAGAATATCAACAATAAAGATGCCTTAGAAAAAAGCGGTATTCCACAAGAATTAGTTGAGAAGGAAGAAATGTTACAAGGCGCAATTTTGGACTTAGAAAAGGAATTTCAGCGAAAAAAAGACGTTAATATTTTAAAGAAAAAGCAGCAAAAAGAAAGCGAATTAGCGCAGTTACTTGTCCAATTAGAAACAGACAGGCAATCCCATCGATATTACGAATTAAAATACCCAAGTACTAACCTGACAATTCAGCAGATAGAGGACAAATGTAAGCGAGAGAACACAACTTTTATAGACTTTTTCCAAGGAAACAATAGTGTATGTGCCTTATATGTAAGCCCAACGAAAACAGGCTTTTTGCGAAAAGAGGTTAGCGATAGCATCTTAAATGCTTTGTCTGCTAATTGTACTCAACTCATCGACAGCATGAAAAGCGAGAATGTCGAAACCTTAAAATCAGTAGTAACAAAATTTCAAAAACCTAGTAACCTGCTGTATCAACTCATTTTCAAGGAGTTAGACAGCCTTTTGTATCAACAAGTTGGGCAAAAAGTAGTGTTAATCTTAGATGGGCATTTACATAAAATTGCCTTTGATGCGTTGATGTACGCACCTTCAGCAGAAAGTTACTTGATAAAAAAATACAACTTTTCTTATCAACCTTCGGCTTACTTGTGGTATCATGCCTCACAAAACACCTTGACATCGCCCCGCATTGCGGCATTCGCGCCTGTGTTTGACGCAACATTTTATCAAACTTATCCACGCGCAAAACATCAGCCTGAAATTGCCTTGAGTGAAAGTGAAAAAACAATAGGAAAACTTAGTAAGTGCTACGATTTTGATACCTATTTACGAGAAAAAGCAACAATTCACACCTTTCAACAGAAGGCAGAAGACTACGATATTTTACATCTTGCTACACACGCTTACGGAAATGACAATTCCCCTGACTCTACTTGTTTCGCCCTTGCTCCTAATCAAAAAGGGGATTCTACCTACTTAGGTCGTCTTTATTTGGAGAATATTTATGCTACTCCGATGAAAAAAGCAGAGCTTGCTTTGTTAACAGCTTGCGAAACAGGCAAAGGAAAAATAGCCAAAGGTGAGGGCGTAATGTCCTTAGCACGCGCCTTTCGATACGCAGGTTGCCAACGCATGATAACGACTTTATGGTCGGTAGATGAAAAAGAAACCATGAAAACGAGTGAGGATTTTTATGCTCACCTTGCGCAAGGTAAAAATTACGGAGATGCCTTATACGAAGCCAAGTTAACTAAATTTACCAACCATCTACCCCCACGCGATTGGGCAGGGCTAATTCTGATTGGAGATGCTAAAGGAGGCTGTAAATTAACTACCTCTCAACCCTTTTGGAAAAAATGGGACTGGCTTATTGTCTTATTATTGATAGTAGGAAGTGTAGTTGCTTTGGGAATTTGGCGAAAAAGAAATTATTTTTTCACTTAGAGTATGTTTAAATTTTAAAATATTGCTAATCAATGCTTTATTTTTTCTTGACTGTCATTCTGCCAAGAATCTTATCACCTTCTGCTTGAACACTATGGTTTGAAACACACCTTTGATGTAATGCTTGATAAGAATCTTACAGATTGACAGCCGAGTGGGTTGATTATCAACCCGTAAAACAAAATTTAAACCTACTCTAAAGGTCGCTTGCATTTTTTTGCAATGACAGGCTGCTTATTTTTATTTCAAAAATAGTACAAATCAATGCTGTTTTGGGCGGAAAATAGGCTAATATTAAATATTTGTCAGCCCTACCGAAAGTTATTTTCATTTCTTTTAAAAAAAATGTTGAGGAAAAGGAGGGGAGCGCAATAATAGATAGAACTATCACACTTTATTCAAAAGAGTTATGGATGAAATCACAAAGTTATATTATGACAAAACACTGCGAACTTCCGTAGTAAAATTAGTGGCAAAATATTGGAGTGCTTCAAGGGAGGAGATTCTTTCTCTTGCTGATGAAGTTTTTCAAGAGGCAATGATTATTCTTCAAAAGCATTTGGAGGAAGGGATATATGATGTATCAAAGTCAAGTCTTAAAACTTATTTCTTAGGAATTTGCAGGTATAAATTACTAGAGGCATTACGAGCAATACAAAAAAGCACAAATCTCCACATTTCGATTGATGAGCATGATTTTAAAGAGATGGTGGAAGTAACGAGAGATGAAAATTACTTCACAGAAATAGGAGGGAAATTATATGAATGTATGCAGCAGTTGTCAGATAAACTGCAACAAATTATTCATTGGAAATTTTTTGATGAATTAAGTGTAACAGAGATAAATGAACGACTTGGATATGGCAAGGAGAGTACGCAATCCTTTACGGAAACTAAACGTGCTTTGATAAGTCTAAAAAAATGTTTGACATTAAAAGGGCTTAAAAATGCCATTTGGGAATAAATAACCTTCTTCTAAGTACATTCAATAGGTACTTATCTTTTTCATTTTTAACTTATAATCACAATGAACATTACACAGAATATATTATCTTATTTGTTTGCCACTTTACCTGATGCAGAAAAGCAAGCATGGGAAAGTGAGTTAATCCACAATGCCGACCTTAAGCGCGACATAAAAGAGTTGCGCCAGTTATTTCAAGATAAAAAAATAACGGATACGCATATATGGGAGCAAGCTACTTTAAATCCTGAATTAGAAAAATGGGTGCAAGAGGTAGAGAAAGTCATTCGTAGAATCAAACACCGCGACTTTCAGTTGGCTTTTATAGAAGGAGTGGTTTCTTCGCAAGAACAAGCAGAATACGATGCGGCAAAGGAAACACAAGAAGACTTAGCCAAAAGTGAAAAAGGGCTTATAACGCTTTCTGAAATGATACGTGCTGCCAAATATGTAAATACGGTAAAAAATATAGCTAAGACTACCCAATTTGATGTGGATTGGGACGAAATAGAAAAAGGCTTAGGGCGAAATATCCCCAATAAACCTACCTCTTCCTCCCGCCCTCTTTGGCAACAAAACTGGTTTCGTATGGCGGCTTCGCTACTGCTTTTAGCCGTAGTGGGTTTGGGAATATGGAAAATTATTAGTCCCAAAGAACATGATGCCCAATATTATGCAAACACTTATCTTGCACAACCTTACCCAATTTCTGGGAGCATGGGTAAAGGCGATGACTTGGAGCAGTTAATCGGTTTGTATCAAGCAGGGGAATATGCAACAGTCGCAGAAAAGTTAGAAAAAGCTCCTATCAGCGAACCGAAAGCGCAAATGATGCAAGCAAATTGTTATTTAAAACTACAAAAATGGGAGGCAGCAAAGGCTTTATTTATCACACTTCAATCTCATAATAAATATGGAAAAGATGCACAGTTTTATCTTGCCTTAACCTACACTTTTCAAGGTAATAAAACGCAGGCTATCAAGGAATTGGAAGCATTGAAACCGCAAACCTTAGAAGGCGAATTGAAGCAAAAAGTAACGAGTTTGTTGAAGGATTTGAAGGGGGATTAATGTTTTATGCTGAAGTCATACTAATATGAGCTAAGAATGGCGTATTTCCTTTCCTATTCCCTAGCGCGGGGTTTAAACCCCGCGCTAGGGAATAGGAAAGGAAATACCTAAAATAAATACACCTTTTTAAATTTTGGTTAGCCTTTTTACCCCTCTTCCGCAGGTGGCGTAACCTTCTTACTACGGTTAAAAAACTGCTTTAAATCTGCTACTTTTTCCGTAAAACCCGCTTTCCCCGCCCCAGCCTTATACTGCGAATAAGAATAATCGTCTAAAGCATCTTGATAATTGTCGTAGTCGTGTAGAATTTTGGTGCTTTCCATTTGCGAAACAATGCTTTGCAAGCGGGTAAGGCGCGTTTCCAAAAAATGACGCGCTTGATAATCTGCTGCAAACTCATTCCAATCTACATCAGGCGAACTCAACTGCGGACTTGAATTGTGGTAGTCATTCACTTTGTTTACAAATAACTTATTCTGCTCATTTACAGAACCATACGTTTGGCGTTCTTCAGAACTTAGCCCCATTAATTTTCCATCAACCAATGCCTCTAGTTGTGCCAATAAGGCATCAAAAGTTGCCAAATCATTTGCAGTAAACTGCGTTTCAATCAAATTTTTCATACAATAAAAATAAAATGAAGTAAAAAATATTTAGTTTAGACGTAAGAAGGCAATATAATGTTGCACTCTTTATAAAATATTTTTGCATTTTTTTAAGGAGGCGTTTGATGCTTGTTTTATGGCTTGATTATCAACCCTCTTGGCTGTCATTCCCTCTACAGTCATTCTGCAAAAAATCTTCTCAAACCTAGTATAAACAGCATCTTCTCAAACCCCGTATCAAATTTAACGCCCTGCCATTTATAGGTCATTTCGGCTCTCGCTCATTTCGACAAGCTCAATACAAGCAATGGCCTATAAACGCCCAATCACTTCCCTGAAAACCCACTTGTTGAAGTTCCACATTCCTTCCTTGCGGTCTTAGACCTAAACAGGACACTTGTTCAAGCCCAATGGAGCGTATTTTCTGACTTATTTTTAGGGTTCAGAACTTTCTAAAAAGTTCCGAACCCTAAAAACACC
>JBJXHA010000661.1:0-4515 GCA_046160275.1 Bacteroidia bacterium
CTTTCCATTTCATCCATACTTGCGGCTGCCATCGTAGGTGTAGGTAAATAGCTGTGTCCATCATAATTATTACCATATTTATTTACATAAATGTATTGAGAGATAACTCCTCTGTGCATTACACTTAGGTTAAAGGGTTGAGTAAACTCATGCCCTTTGAAGGAATATTTTCCGTCTTTATCTGTTTTTGTTGTAATATTTGTCCCCATAATCGTAAGGGTAGCACCTTCGGCGGGTTTGTATTTATTGGCGGCTGCATCATAGTTTTGATAATCATAAATTGTTCCTGCAATCGTACAATCTTCCGCAAGATGAGCAATTGCTCTTGGGCTAGTACTTTGCACTTCTTTCCATGTAAATCTGCGCCAGCCTGTGGTCATCAACAAATAATCTAAGGCAAGCGGAGCTTTTTCTTCTTTTTTGTCAAAATAAAAATTAGGTTCTTCTACTTTCCCTTTCAAATCAGACTCTACTAATAACCACGATAAAATGTTAGAAGATTTATCATCGGCAAAAGAAAGCAACTGGTCATTGACAACCGACAAAGAAAGCTGTGCAGGCATAGGCATACCGCGTTCATCTTTTACATTGATGGTCATATTTACTTTTTCACGCGGCAAATACTTTTCCTTATCTGTTTTAATATCAATAGATAATTGCTTATTGGGATTAACAAACACCAATCTTTCGCATCTTTCAATTCCTTTCGCATCAAAAAGGGTAACTTGTGCCACACCTGCGGGAATGTCATTTGTTGGGAAAGAATAAGTATTTTCTCCTTTTTGCGCATTGATTTCGGCAGAAGCGTAATTTTTACCGCGCACATTCAAGACCAAGCCCATTTTTTCATTTTCGGAGCTATATATTTTAAAGGTGAGCTTATTGTCTTCCGCTTTTTCACTTTTTAAGACATAGCCTTTGTCCAAAGCAGTAGGTAAAGGATAGTTTTCGGTAACGCCACGAGGTTCGGTAATGTGTGCCATATATACTTGCCCTAATTTGGGGGTAAAACTAAACGCACCCATTCCTTTGTGATAAGTGGAGAAGTTTGCAACAGTATTTCCTGCATTGTCAGTGATATATCCTTCAATATCAGTCGGTTTGTTAAATTCATTCATTGCCTTAAAGCCTACGCGAGCGGGTAAACCTGTTACCAAATCTCCCCCTTCAGGATAAAAAGAAAGTTTAACATTATTCAATAAAATAGGAACTGCCCTAGAAATAGCTTCTGTTTGTCCTTGATAGTCAATCATTACATTCAATAAACCATCGGCACTTGTCAAATTTTTAGGCAAAGTAAAAGCGATTGCGGCATTTCCTTCTTTGTCGGTGTTTCCTTTTTGCTGAAGAATTTGCTCTCCTTTTAGGCTAACGGTATAAGTAAAATGGAAATTTGCTAAGGCTTGGTTTTCATTAGATTGTAGGCTTAAATCAGCCGAAACATTCGCCCCTGCACCATAACCATCTCTTGGAAAATCTAATTTCATTTTCAATCTCGGCAATACCACTTCTTGAACCGTGATTTCTTTTTCAAAAACAGCAGGCTCTTTGTCGTTCATCATCCAATTACTAAAGGCACGAAGTTTATACAAGCCACCTACTGCGTTTTCATCAATCAAAAAATCGCCTTGTGCTACGCCCTCTTTTACTACAATTTGGTAAGTACGCTCCACAGCACCCCGAGGATTCATAATTTCAACGTGAACGATGCCGCTTGTTTCGGAGGCTTTTAAATTATCTCCATTGCGCAGATAGACCGCAAACCAAACCGTTTCTCCCGGCTCATATTGAGGTTTGTCGCAATGAATATACACTTTGTCTTCACGGTTTGCTGTATGAAATGCAGCGTATTTTTCTAAAATTTCCTTTAAAAAACCCTCCGCTAACTTTGCCGTAGCAGGAGAATGTTGCGCAATTGCAAAGGCTGAACAAAGGATAAACACGCAGCCGAGCAATGCCATAAAAATCTGATGCTTTAAGTTCATGATATAAAAATGCTGATTAAATGGTAATTGATTTATGAGGGTAAGAGGGGGCTGTGCTGGATTTTCCATAAAAAAAGCCAACAAAAAAATACGACAATCTAGCTTTTACGCCAAATCATCGTACTACTTCACAGAAAAACAAGGACTAGTGATTTATTTTTGGAGGACAAAAATACCTGCTTCTTTTTTCGCAGTTTGCCCATTTATGAGAACTTCGCCATATTCATAACTCATACATTTTTCTTTCACTACTTCATCTACACGCATTCGAATCGTATCGGTATCAACGCCCGCATCTTGGGGCGTTTCAAGCCAAAACTCTGTATCTTTGTTGATGCTATTCCACACCATATCAGGTACTTGTATTGTGTTAATTCAGTTCGTTTGGTTAAAAAAACGTTTCAAATAGATTTTACCCGTGCCATCATTCACTGCAATTTTTACGGATGCTGTATCTATTGCGTGTGCTGTAGCAGGATTTAATAAATCAGCATTTGTGCTATCTTTGATTTGAAATTGAAAATCCTCAGCAAAAGTTAGGCAGGGATTTTTGCAAGTTACTGCACAAAGACTGAAAAGGAAAAGTAGGAGTAGAGGAGAAAAGATTTTTTTGGTCATAATGAATTTGTTTATTTTACAATTTGTTTGATAACGATTTCAGCTACAAAATTAAGGATAAAATTTCAAAATTCCATAAACTAAATCACCATGAAGTGGATATTTGTATTTATAGGTAGTGGAATAGGCGGATGTTTGCGGTTATTAGTAAGTGAAAGCATCAATTTATTGCCCCAAATGCGTTTCCCGTTAGCCACTTTCTTGGCAAATTTGCTTGCTTGCCTACTCATGAGCGTAATTTTAGCTTTATGGCAAAGACAAATGGGCATAGATGACAAATGGAAACTGTTTTTTACAGTAGGCGTATGCGGCGGATTCAGCACTTTTTCAACCTTTAGCAATGAAACGCTTCAACTCATTGCAGGAAAAGAATATAGCTTGGCATTTTTGTATGTGATGATGAGTTTAGGGACGTGTTTGTTCGTGTTGTGGCTAGGAACAAGCAAACACTAATTTTTAAGTAAATTCTTTCTTGAAAATTTTACCCGCTATAATCTCATAAAAACCAAAGCCTTAACAGTTGAAAAAATAAATGTTTCGGGAAAAGTGGCATTAGCGTTTTGTAAATCCAACAAATAGCCGTAAATTCGTAATCTGTTCTAAAAAGAAGAAATAGAGATGTAACGATGAAGTGGATTCCCACACAACTCCCTCATAATCAAACGCTACAGCAATTAGCCAATGATTTAAGTACTGAGCAACCGTTTCCTATCGCGCTGGCAAACATTCTGATGCAGCGCGGTATAACTACGTATCAGCAAGCTAAAAACTTTTTTGTCCCTCAAAAGACAGATTTGTATGACCCCTTTTTGATGAAGGGAATGAAAGAGGCGACCGAAAGAGTGCTACAAGCCAAACGCAACCATGAAAAAGTTTTAATCTATGGCGATTACGATGTTGATGGAACGACTTCAGTCGCGTTGATGTCGCTTTTTTTGCAGGATTGGAAGGTTGATTTTGAGTTTTATATCCCAGACCGCTACACAGAGGGTTATGGTATTTCTTTTAAAGGAATTGATTATGCCAAAAAAATTGACGCGAAGGTAATTATCTCGCTAGATTGTGGCATTAAGGCAAATGATAAAGTGGCTTACTCAAATGAGCAAGGTATTGATTTTATTATTTGCGACCACCACACACCAGGGGCAGAGTTGCCTGAGGCTTTGGCGGTATTAGACCCACTTCGCCCAGATTGTACCTATCCTTATAAAGATTTGTCGGGCTGTGGTGTTGGGCTAAAACTTGCCGTTGCCTTAACCAAAACTTTTCATGAGGCAGGTTTTGAACTGCCTAGCCCTGATTATGATGTGGTGGACAAATATTGTGATTTGGTAACCTTGAGTATTGCTTGTGATTTGGTTTCTATCGCAGGTGAAAACCGAATTTTGGCGCATTATGGTTTAAGAAAATTGCGTACCAATCCTTCGGAGGGTATCAAGGCTATCATGAATTTGTCGAAAATTGAAAGGAAATGGGACATTAATGACCTTGTGTTTTTTGTGGGTCCTCGCATTAATTCGGCAGGTAGGCTTTCTCATGCCAAAGATGCGGTAGAGGTATTGTTAGGCAGAAGTGAGTTTTTGTCGAACTTAGCTAGTGATTTGCACGATGCAAATGACGAAAGACGCAACATTGACACAGAAACGACCACCGAAGCAGTAAGCTTTATTGAGGGCGATGCGGAGTATAAAAAGAAGGTAACAACCGTTTTGTATAATCCTAATTGGCACAAAGGGGTTATTGGGATTGTAGCTTCTCGTTTGATTGAGAAATATTATCGCCCTACGATTTTGTTTACGCTTTCAGATGGAAAATTGGTGGGTTCGGCGCGAAGTGTGGCAGGCTTTGATTTGTATGCTGCACTTGAGCAGTGTTCGGAGCATTTGGTTCAATTTGGAGGGCATAAATATGC
>JBJXHA010000662.1:0-14117 GCA_046160275.1 Bacteroidia bacterium
TAATGCTTGCCAAATGATGGTCGTCATGTTCGGCAACAAACAAAAATGAATCCATCATACGCATGGGCGTTTTTAGGCGGGGATGAAGTGCTGATCTAAAAATTAAATCCTCGTCTATGTTTTCAAGCATCGCAAGCGTTTCTTGCCTAACCTGCCTAAAAGTATGCAACAACTCAGCGATAGGCGTTTCGTTGTGATTTGCCAAATGCGTTTTGGTATTGTCCAAATCAGCAGGTCTCAATTCCAATTCGCCGTTCTTAAAATCCAAATATCGCCCCTGCCAAAGAGGTTCAAGGTCAATTAAATGCCCTATATTCTCTTTAATTGACCATGCTCCCTTAACTTTTTCTGCCAAAATAGCAGGCGAAATTGACTTCAATTTTTCTTCAAGCCTTATGGGAGTTCCCCACAAGCGTTCAACGATAGAAGGGAATGTATTTTGTTCCGTATCAAAATCGAATTTTCTATCAAACCATTTTGTTTTCATTTGTGGGGTTGTTAAAATTAATTACATGAAACGTAGCATCTCGCAGGGCGCTACGCTTCCTATACGGTGTTAAACTTTCACTACCCTTTTTCAAACCCATAATCCCTTTCCACCTTTGCGATTCTTGTTTTGAAGGAACTATACCATTCTTTTCTTCCTTTATCCCTTGCAAAGGAATGGTCTGCATTTTCCTTCCACTTTTTTATGGATTCCAAATCGCTCCAATAAGAAACCGTAATGCCAAGCCCACTTCTTGCGGATTCAATCCCTAAAAATCCGTCCTGAAGTTTTGCCAATTCCACCATCTTATCTGCTACTTCTGCATAATTGTCGTCTATTTCCGTTCTCATTGAGGAAAAAATAACGGCATAATAAGGTGGTTTAGGTGTATTTGCTATCATTGTGTATAATTTATGATTATGTCCTCCTTATTTCACTAATTTTTGCGTTACATACGCTCCCGAAAATAGGCGAATTTTTACTATATAAATTCCTGATTTTAAGGAAGATACTTCTATTTGGTTTTCCACCTCTGTGGTAGTTAGCCTTAATTTCCCCAAAGCATCATATACCTCCACTGCCAAAATAGGCATATCTGATTTTATGCTAAAAAAATCAGTGGCAGGATTGGGAATGAGTTGAATACCTGCTTTTTCCGTAATGGGGAGATTGCTACTAGAACCATTGTAGGTATAAACCGTTATTTTATCGGGCACGCCTCCCCCATTGTTGATAAGAAAAATTTCTTTTCCATCTGGCGAAAAAGCAATATCTCTTAACCTTCCGTTAAGGTATTGGTCGGCAGTAAAATATGGGTTAGGCGTGTTTGTAAAGCGATTAAAATATCCATTAGGCTCTAATTTGAATTGATATACCGCCCTATCTGTAGAATCACCATCTTTCAAAGTAACCACTAGCAAACTATTTGTCCAAGCGGGTATTCCTGTACTATTATAATAGATGCCGTCAGAGGGCGCAACCGTACACCAAGACAAGCCACTGCCGCTGCTTGGCATGGGTTTATCGCACCAAGAATACATCGCTTCTTTTAAGCCATCATTCGCAATCGCAGGATTGGGCGTAAAATTCGCAACTGCGCTGTCTTCTGTTGGGACATTATGGTCGTCATGGTAGCCACGAATCTGTTTCCAACCATAGCTTTTGCCTGATTCTAACACATTAATTTCATCATCAGTTCTATCGCCATGTTCTATTTCATATAAAATATTTTGAGTTGGATTATAGGCTAATCCTTGTGGATTGCGATGCCCACGCGTGTAGCATGAGTTGCCTGCAACAGGATTGTCTGTAGGAATTGTGCCGTCCATATTAAAACGATGTACCTTTCCATTCCAATAAGCAACATCATTTACAAAGTTATTGGGGTTTAGAGATTGGGACTGGTAACAATCGGGGCTATTTGTTTCTGAAATTCCATGATCACCAACGGTAAAAAACAAATAAGGAGTGCCATTTTGATTAATTGCCAATAAGCGTCCACCTACATGGTCGTAACTTGTGGGCAGATGGGTGAGTAAATTAATATGGTTAGTGACCAAGTTTAAGGTAGCATCCCATTTTAATCGCGCAATTTTAAACTTTGTATCAGGGCTTGCTATCGTTCCACTATTATAAGCATATACATAATAGATAAACGAAGTTGCGGAGTCTTGGAAATTGGGATGCAAAGTAAGTCCTAATGTGCCTGCGATAATGGGCGGATTGAAACAAAGTCCCCAATTTTCGAGCGGAGAACCTTCAAAATAATCAGGCGCAGCATAAACAACTGTTTTTGCTCCTGTTGTAGGATGAACTCTACTTACGATTCCTGGATTTTCAGAAATCCATAAATACCCATCTGGCCCATAAACAATTTCCCAAGGATTGTTTAACGTGGTAGGCAACTCTTTTCTGTCGAAGCCTTGCGCCTGTAAAACGGTGCTTAAAAAGAGCATAAAAACGAGTAAAGTAATGTTTTTCATTATAGATAAATTTAAAATATGAACATTACGCTAAAAACGTTTATTTTGTCTTTATGGTTGCTTCAAACTACTATTGTCGCTCATACTTTTGCTGGCTTTTTATTACTTCTTTCATAAAAACGCCCGTTAGAATATTAAAATTTATTGAGATATTATCGTCATTTCAAAACTTCATTCTCAAAGCATAGATTACATAACCAAATAAAAATAAAGCTGTGGCAATCAAGCATTTGTAAGGTTCTGTGTAGAGCAGACTTATCGTACAAACAAGTATCATGCTAATAAAAAGGAGGGGAATCCAAGGAAAGAAACGCATTTGATAACCTTGATAGTCTTGGTTTGCCATTTTTTTGCGTAGAATAAATAAGGCAAAAGCGGCAGTAGCAAGTGAGAGGGTATCAATGAACATCACATAACGCAAGATGTTATCAAAGGTTTGGGCAAAAAAGTAAGCGGCAAGGCTCAAAGCAACGAAAAAAGTAAGGGCAAATTCTTGTACTTGTGTGCGTGGATTTATTTTCTTAAAAAGTTCGGGTAACATCTTGTCTTCCGCCATCGCATAATACATTCGCGGATTGGATAAAATAGTGGCATTGAGAAAGCCGATGACAGAAAGAAATAACAAGACCGAAGCTAGTCGCCCACCATATTCCCCAAATAAGGCATTTCCAATCTCGGCAGCGAGTAGTTTTGAGTTTTTGATTCCCTCAAAACCTAAAACATGATAATAGGCAAAATTGAGGGTTAAATATAAGAAAACAACCATTCCTACGCCCATAAACACCGCTTTAGGGATATTTTTCATGGGATTTTGAATGTCTTGCCCAAAATTAATCGTTTGCTGATAACCGCCATAAGAAAAGAAAATGGCGATGAGCGCAACGCCAAAAGCTTGAACACCTTCAAATAAGCCAAGTGATTGATATGTAATTGTTTGTGCTGAACTTTCCGTCTTGGGCAGAAAAATAGCAAGGCAAAACAAGAGGATCATGCCGATTTTAAATAGGCTCAAAATATTTTGGGTAGTGGCACTTGTTCGAATTCCCAGTAAATTAATGAGGTACAAAATGCCGATAATTCCTAAGACAATCATCGTGATACCTGTTTGATTTTGATAGCTTTGCGGCAAAATAATAGGGGAAATATATTCTGCCCCCATGATTGCTACGCCCGCACAAGCCGCCGCATTGTTAATCACCAGCACCCAATTCATCATAAAAGCGAAAGCAGGATGATAGCAATGCGAAAAGAGTTTATAAAAACCGCCTGCCGCAGGATAACGCGCCCCAATTTCGGCAAAAGTCAATGCCCCACAAAAACTCACAACGCCTCCCATCACCCAAGCCAAGAAAAAAATCAAAGGCGTTTGTGCATCTTTTGCCACCAGTTGCGGAGAGCGAAAAATACCCACCCCAATCACGAGGTTCACCACAATCATCGTCAAATCCCAAGTGCGTAGTTTTGGTTGAATGTTCATAAAAATCGGATAAAATGAAGTTGCAAGTTAGGGCATTTTTGGAGAAGCTGCATGATTATCAACGAAAATTTCGTAATTTGCCTTCCCAATTTCTTAAAACTATGCGTTTATATTGTCCTATTTGCTTTTCTGTTCTCTCAACCTCAGAGGTGATGGAACAGCAAAATCTCGTTATTTGCGAAGAATGTAAGCAACAGTCGCAACTTATAACAGCAAAGAATTTTTCACTTCAACTAGCTGATATTCAAAAAAATAGATATAAGAAACAAGGAAATATTGCTCTTTGGGCGCAGTATCCTCCCCTACCTCCTAAGTCGCGTTTGAAAATAAAAGAAAGCCAAGCAGAAGGAGAGAAAATGTTGGAAGTTCAACATAAGCAAGTTTGGTGGCGAATATTCCTCCTCGTTCCTTTTTTTGTTGGATTAGGGGTGTTTTTCTTTTTTTTCCCTGTTAAAATGCTGTATCAAGATTTTTGGGGAGGAAGTATGATGTGGATTACCCTTTTTATCATTCTATTTCTTGTTTTTCAGTTCATTCAATACCTGCTTGCTGTTTTTATTCCGGAAAAAATATGTGTTATACGCGGTAAACTCATTTATACCTCTGTTTGGGGAAAGGAAAGTAGCTATTTTGAGGAAGAAATTGCCAATATTTTCCCTGATATTGTCGTTACCAAAAATAAAAATGGAGAAACGAGAACGCCTGTACTTACCCTTGCATTAGAAGGCGAGAGCAAGGAAAACATATTTGAACGTCTGCCTGAAAATGAGGCACTTTGGCTTTCAGGTTTACTCAAAAAGTATTTACAAGAAACAGGAATTGGGCAAAAGTAGCACCTTATTTTCCTATTATTACCATGGAAATAGAAAATTCGCTTGAAACCATTATTGCCCTCATTGAAAAAATGTATGGCTTTGACTTTTCGGGCTATAGCCGAACTTCTTTACAAAGAAGGTTTCTACGTTTGATGCACTTAACGCAATGTAAAACAGTAGAGGAATTTATAGAATTAATTCATTATCAAAGCATTGACAAAAATACCTTAATCAATGAAATTACGGTAAATGTAACAGAAATGTTTCGAGACCCCGAAGTATTTCAAGCGATGATTAGCCATATTTTTCCTTATTTTGCCAGCCTTTCGCGCTTTAAAATATGGAGTGCAGGTTGTTCTTCAGGGGAAGAAGCCTATTCTTTGGCAATTTTATTAGAAGAAGCGAGATTACGCCAAAACAGCCTCATTTATGGTACTGACATTCACAGCGAATTGTTGGAAAAGGCAAAAGCAGGGATTTATGAGCTGGCTCCGCTAAAATTATACTCTAGCAATTACCAACAAGCAGGCGGAAAATATAGCTTGTCGAATTATTACACCGCCAAATATAACAGCTTCAAAATCAATGCGGAATTGCAGAAAAATGTAGTATTTGCCCCACATAATTTAGTGAGTGATTATAGTTTTAATGAATTTCAATTGATTCTTTGTAGAAATGTGTTGATTTACTTTGATAAAACCCTCAAAAACAGGGCTTTACAGTTGTTTATAGATAGCCTAGCTCAAGGCGGTTACTTAGTGTTAGGAAATAAAGAAAGCCTGCTTTTTTCGCCCATTATGAAAAAAATGGAGGTGATAGATGCAAAGGCAAGGATTTATCGGAAATTGTAAATTTCATGCAAAATGGTTGAGAATTTTACATAAGTAATGCGAACAAAATAAGTTACCAATTTTAAAAATGTATTTAATTGATAATCAAAACTTTACTTCTGACAACTGTTTACTGTTAATTGTTCACTGATACTAGGATTCGTATGCCATATATTTTTCCCGCACAAATATTTTTGAAAAACTTTCCTCATTTCTCTTCAAAACTTGTATCTTTACCCAAATTTCTACATTATATTTCATTAACCACATTAATATATCACTATAAGTCTGCTTTTACTTAGAACATAACGCGTTGAGGCAGTCCTATTAGAAAAACCCTGTTCTTTTTTATTTTATTCATTATTAACATGTTAGCTTACCATGAGAGTAATCATCTACACAGTTTTTATGCTTGTTATTTTATCTGCTTGTCATCAAAAGCCCAAGATAAAACAAGAAGAACAGCCTACTGCCTCACAAGCAAAGATACAAACCCCTACACAAGCCCCAATAGCCGCTACCGCTGAACCTGCGGCAGCGAGTCTTTTTCCTTCCTCCGCTCCACCTTCGCCTAATACCCTAAGTTACAATTCGCCCATTAATTTCCACCTCAAACAACTGCAAAAAGCAGGTGACTTGATTACGGAAGTAGAGAAAAAGGAGGTACTTGCCAACTGCATGGACAGCATTCCTTCGCAAAAGGCGACTTTACCCGAATTAAAAGAAGAAACGCTGCTGATTGGCAAAGAAGGTACTTATTTTACCATGTATCCTAATTCTTTTGTTGATGAAAACGGCAAACCTGTGAATAAAAATGTTTCGATTGAGCTAAAAGAACTCAATTTTTCGCAGGATTTGTGGAAAACAGGCATCACAACGACTTCCAATAAAGCTGTACTTGCGAGCGGTGGCACTTTTTATTTGAATGCAACTTGCGAGGGGAAGCAGTTACAAATCAACCCCGAAGTAGGCGTTTATTTTGCCATTCCTACGACTAAAAAAGACAGCAGTATGGAGTTGTTTAAAGGGGAGGAAAATTGGGATGAAAATGACATTAATTGGATTGTACTGCGCAAAGAAGAAGAAAAACCGCCTGTTCCACAAAAACCAACCGAAGAAGAAGAAACAGAAACTTTGCATGATTTGGATTGGATTCGCCGTATGAATGAGGCAATTGAGCAGGGAGATTATGTGTTGAAAGGGGATTATTATGTGGCGGCAAAAACATCTAAAGAGGACACGCATCGCACCAGAATTTCGAAAGCCTACATTGAAAAATGCAAAGAATGGTACAATAAAACGGCACAAAAAGAGCTGGTAATTATGCAGCGCAATGAAATGATTCGCCAAGCAAAAGCGCGTTATTTGGCTGCGTATAAAGCCTATTATTCGCAGGAAATTTCGGAAATGAAAAAGATTTCTGCTTATGAATATCGCATCAATTCCTTGGGTTGGTACAACTGTGATAAGTTTGTGAAAGGCGATATTGGGGAGTTTTCGGGTAAAATTGTGGATAAAAATGGCAATCCTGCTACTTGGGTAAGGATTCACTTGTTGGCACAAACGGCACGTATTCACTTGAAAACCAAGATAAAAGATAAACCTCAAGGCTTTAGTTTCCGTATTCCCAAAAATACGCCCTTTGAAATTATTATTGCAAGAGGCAAAAAAGTAGTAAAAAAAGAGTTTTCGGGCAAAGACTTGGATTTGGGGGAAATTGTGTTTTAGTGTGAAGTCCCACGCTAAAAAATGAATCTAGTGTTTGGAACTTTTAAAAAGCTCCAAACACTAGACATTAGACTTAAATACCTGACTATAAATATATTACCCTCTATTCATTTTTCACTATTCATTCTTCACTCCTTAATACATATCCATTCCACCGCCACTTGGCTGCATTTTTTGCAGATTTTTACGCATTTTAAATACTGATGCGTCCATTTTGCCAAAAGGAATTTGTAGGGCAACTTTAAAATAACGTGCATCGCGGCGGCGCATCATTTCTTGGGTATAACCTTGACTTGGGTCGTCATACACCCAAATCATTCTGCGCGTGTTGGTAATGTCATTCACAGAAAAAACAAGGCTTGCCACTTTAAAAGCTTCCGCTTTGAGAGCAAAATCCATGAAAGGAATAGCTTTGCGATAACCTTGTGGAATAATTTGGCGAGATTCGTAGTTTCCAGTCCACTGCGCCGACCATTTTATCAAAGGTTTTCCGCCAACTTTAATTGCCATCGCATCAGGGAATTTATAATTCAAAATCAATTTACCATTTCCAACCCAACCTGACTTGTCCACTTCTTCGGTACGAAGGCGTAAACGTACAATGTTCGCGTTTGCTGTTACTTCTAATGCGTTGCCAATGTTCGTTTTAAAAGTATTGTCCCAACCAATTCTATTTACATCTTTTCCATTTGCAAAAGTACTTACCAACAAATTATCGCCATATTTTTGCACGCTGTTTACAATCGGGTTTTCTTCTAAACGATAATACACCGAAGACAAAATATTGCTTTTGCCAAAGATTTTGCTATAATTCAATTCTACGGTATTGATAAATTCGGGCTGCAAAGCGGGATTTCCTCTACGAATGTTTTGCGCATCAGCCATAAAAATAACAGGTAGAATTTGCATAAATCCAGGGCGATTAAGTTTGCGTGTTGCATTTAATTGCAATTCCGTAGTTTCGTTAAATTTGCGAGAAAGATAAACTGCAGGGAAAAAACCTTTCAATAAATCTGCCTCTTTTAAGCCTTTGGAATAATTTGGGTAATAATAACCAAAAGTAGTATCCATTGGCAAAACAGAAGAACCACTAAAATTGGTTTGCTCATAACGAAGCCCAACTTGGTAGCCTATTTTTTTCCATTTACTTGCATAATTAATGTAAATCGCATTAATAGCCATGTTGATTTTCAACTCTTGAGAAAGGGCTGAATCAGCAATGCTCTCGTCATTTGCTTTGCTAATAAACATTGCTTGGTTGCGCTCGTCCCAATAAGAACGTACTCCAAACTCAATTTTTGTGCTATCGTTGATAGGATTTGTGTAATCAGATTGGAAGGTAAGTTGATAACCATCTGAGCCACCCCAAATGTTTTGTTTTAAATTATACAACGTAAGGGTAGGATAATCTTCTACATTTGTATTCCAAGTAGAGCGATTTTCGCTTGCACCCCAGTTATAAGTGGCATCTGTAACAAGTTCTTTGCCTTTTTTAGGGAATTGTTTTCGCCAAGTTCCTTGAACGGTATAATTTGTCCAAGCATTATCAGGTAAAATATCTCTTGTTCCTTTTGCTATTGTATCTTTTTTTGCATTGAGAAATTCATAGGTTTGCGCATCACTTACATTAAACGCGCCATTTACGATATTTCCTGCAAGGGTTAGGGTATTTCGGTTATTTACGGCATAATCCAAACTCACGCGCCCAATTTGCATACGATTTCTGAAATTAGACTGGCTTCTTTGGTTAAAATAATTCGTAACATTTTCCAATGTATCATAATTGATACGATTCGTATAACTTTGTACAGGGAAACCTGACATATTTAAGTTATAAAAACTGGTAAAATTCCATTTTCCTTGACGCAAATTCAAATTTGCCGTAGCATTATAACGATTTCCTGTGCCTACCCCCAAAGCAACAAAACCATTATAACCGGGTTTTTTGTTCTTTTTCAAGACAATGTTTACCATACCGCCTGTCATTCCTGCCTCATATTTTGCCGAAGGATTGGTCATTACCTCCACTTGCTCAATCATATCCGCAGGAATTTGGTTTAAGGTTAATTGTGAAGGGCGACCATCAACATAAACCGTAGCTGTATTGTTACGAAGTTGGGCATTTCCATCGCCATCAACTGTTACAGAAGGCACCGATTTTAACACATCTTCGGCAGTCCCGCCCGCAGCAGTGATGTTTTTATCTACATTAAATACGCGCTTGTCAATGCCAATCATCACTTGGTTTTTTTCGGCAATAATTTCCACTCCTTTGCTTTCAATTGCCATGTCTTCCATTGTCAAATTGCCCAAGTCCACCTCAATATCATCAGGCATAGCTAATTTTACGGCTTGTTCGATGTCTTTGTAACCCAAAAAGGTAATTTTCACTTTTAAAGGCTGCAAGGGTAGTGCCTCCACGCTAAAATCGCCATTTTCTTGGCTCAATCCGCCATTAATAAGGGAATCTTTTTGCCCAAATTTTTGATAGACCAAGATAGAAGCATAAGGCAAGGGTTTGTTCGTTCCTTTGTCCAAAATTTTCCCATATACTTTCCCGATGTTAAAACTCATTCCACCCATGCCCGCAGGCATTCCTCCTTTTGGCGGCTGCGCAAGAAGTGGTGAACCCACAATAAAGATGGTAATTGCTAATAATAAACGTTTCATTTTCTACAAGATAAGCTATAAACTAGGAGCTATGATGCTTTAGTTTTGTTGGAAATTAGTAGTGAATACTTCGAAAATGTTACAATCATGGAGTTTTCTTAACCTTATAGTACAAGTTTGAACTTTTGTGTAAAAAACGTAGGCATCAAGCAAGATGCTTGTGCCTACGGCTAAGAAAAAAAATAAAAAAGATGTTATCATTATTCTTTGATGAACTTCTGAACTGCGTTCCCTATTTTCATGAAATAAATTCCACTTGGCAAATTAGGTAAAGAAATCAAAGCTGTTTCTGCTGTAACTCTTTGGCTGTAATACACTTTACCCTGTAAATCAAGTACTTGAATCGTTTCTTTGTTCACTTGATCAGGACTGATAAGTACACTCACCTCTGTTTGCATAGGATTAGGAGAAATGACAAAAGCATTGTTTTTCACCTGTTCATCTATGCTTACGGGATCTAAATTCACTTTTTGAATGAAATACAACAGATTTTGGCAAGTAGAATCATAAATCCCATAATTAAACAAACCTCTTGTAATGTCGTCATATCCATCATAAATCGAAGCCTCTATCGTTGCAGAATCACTTTCACAAAAACAGTTTTTTTCTAACCCTAAATTCAAATCTGTTGCATTTTCTACATTATACACCGTGTTATAGCAGATTTGATTATCTTTCACATTGGGAATCAACTGCCCAGGCGTAAACTGCCCATACACTTTGATCCCTACTTGGTTGTTTTTGATTTCGCAATCTTCTACCACCGTGCCATTTCCTAAACCCAAGCCTAGTACATTGTTTAAAATTTTACAGTTCGTAATGCTTCCATCTCCCAAATAACCAATAGCGATTTGGTTATTTTCAATTAAACAATTTGTTATCGTGAAATTCATGGCACTACTACCACTAGACAGCACATAATCATTGAAAGTAAAAGTACAACTATCAATCACACCTCCTGCGCTGTTTGCAATGGCATCTTGGTTGTTTGTAAAAGTACATTTGCTAAAATTGCTGCCCGCACCATAATAAGGAACTGCCGTAACATTATTTGAGAAATTACAATTGGTTGCAGTAACACTATTCGTAGGGTCGCCCCACAAAGCATAGTAGTTGTTATCAAAATTGCAGTTTTCAAACACTAAATGGCGATACATGTAAATAGAGATTCCATTGTTACTAAAAGTACAATTGGTCAAACTTAAAGTATCTGATGAGCCAAAACCTTCATCGCTAATGCCATAACTTGAGTGGTCAAGTGTGAGATAATTAAAGCTCCCTGTTCCGCCTTGACTTGCTTTAAAAATGATCCCTTTCCACTGTTGGTAAGGTGTGTAAGTAGGAACATAATTCCCTACATTAATCGAATCTGTGGTAAAAATGATAGGTGCAGCCGCTGTGCCTTCCGCCACAAGATTCCCACGAATTTCTAGGTAAGTGTCAGAAACGCCTGTGGTTGCATTGAGGTCGGCTTCGACCAAGACTTTTACCCCTGGCTCAATGGTGAGCGTTTTTCCCGGAAACACAACGATTGCTCCCGTCATTAAATAAGGACTGTTGGCAAGTGTCCAAGTGGTATTGTTATAAATCCCGCCACTTACAGGAGTTTGAGCGTAACTTGCAGTAGTTACAAAAATAATGAATAACAAGAAACTAACTAACTGTTTCATACTACTAAAAATAAAAAATGAATGAGAATAAAAGAACAAATGACTTATCTAAAAGGTCGATTACGACACTTTTGTTTATACATTCACAAAAACAATTAAACAAAAGATAATTTTGTTTGACAGTATTGACGAAAGATTAAACAAAGTGGTTGCTTGCAAGAAAAAAATAATTTTGTAAAGGGCGATTTTCGGCGTATTTTTGCACCTTGAATGAGCAATACAAAGTCTTTTCTTATCTTTCACTACTGGATAGCACTTTATCTAAGTAAACAACTGATAATCAAAAACTTGACATAATTCTCCCTTGTCAATTATTCATTGTCCATTATTTAACATTATGATATTACATCTCTCTGCCGATTTATCTTCGGAAAAAGTGCAGCTTGTAGCCGACTTAACACAATCCATTGTCATTAAACAGACAAATCAATATGTTTTGGTTACGCCTTCTAAGCTCAAAGAAGTGCCAGCCGCAGCGCAAGAATATGTGCAAGAATCTTTTTATATGCCCAACGATATGCAGTTGGCGAGCCGAAAATATTTGCCCACCACCCGCGAAGTGTCGATAGATGGCATTAATATCGGTGGAAATTTGGGCAAAACAATGGTCATTACGGGACCTTGTTCAGTGGAATCAGAAGAACAAATTGAGCAAGTTGCGCAATATTTGGTAAAATTAGGGGTGAAAGTATTGCGAGCAGGTGCATTCAAGCCTCGCACTTCGCCTTATAGTTTTCAAGGTTTGGGCTTAGATGGGCTGAAATTATTGGCAAAAATGCGCGAAAAATATGGCTTAAAAATTATTACAGAAGTAAAAGATGCCACCCACGTGGAGGCGGTAATAGAATATGCCGACATCGTGCAAATTGGGGCGAAGGCAATGTATGACCACGGGATTTTGAGAAGATGTGGCAAAACTGATAAGGCAATTTTGTTGAAAAGAGGATTTGGTACGACTACCCAAGAATTTGTACAAGCCGCAGAATTTATTTTATCGGGTGGGAATGAAAAAGTGATGCTTTGCGAGAGAGGGATTCGCACTTTTGAATTTAATACGCGCTTCACCCTTGACCTTTGTGGTGCTGCATATTTGAAAGAACACACGAATTTACCTATTTTCCTCGACCCAAGCCACGCGATGGGCTACGCTTATGGCGTTCCTGATTTATCAAGGGCTTGTATGGCAATGGGGGTAGAAGGTTTACTCATCGAAACGCACCCAAACCCTAGCATCGCCAAATCAGATGCTTCACAACAGCTTGATTTCGCGCAATTTGAAACCATGTACAGCAGCCTAAAAGCAATTGCAAATGCGATTGGAAGAGAGGTGGTGTAGGGATAACTCTCAATTCAGAAGATCCTAATATAAGATTTTCTTTAATAGAATCTTCTGAATTGAGTAATTGATAGTAGGTTTAAAAACATCTTCTGAAACAAATGTTTTAAACTTATAAGAATATTAAAAACTTGCTATAAACTCTTGATACGTTTAATCACTTTGGTTTCTATAATAATAGAATTGTGTTCAATTCCTGTTAATACGTCTTCTAGCGAATATTGTTTTTTATCCTCTGTACTTCGAGCTTCTTTGGGTTCAGTAGAAGCAGCCACAATAATTTGCTTATCTTTTAAAGTAGATAACTCGTTGAAAAATACTGATAAGCTATCACTTTTCATTGCATGTTGACTAGGTTCATCAAATAATAAAATACATGGATGTGTTTTACTGTTTTTTAATAATGCGATAGTATAAGCCCAAATGCTACGAATAAAGTCGCTTGCGGAGGAGCTAGTTTGAATTTTTTGTGTTTTAGTGGGGTTGGAAAACTTTATATAGGGGTAATATTTGTTATTGCCTACTTGTTGGATATTAACTTGGTTTTTGGCATTGCTTGAATAACCAAATTTGAATAATAAAGCCTTGAAATCTTTATTAAACTGTTCTAAAATTTCTTTATCAGAATCTACAAGCTCTTGTATGCTCTCTAACTCAATATTATAGTTATTAAATTTTTGAGACAAATTTAATAACTCGCCTCTTAACCCCTCAAATGTATCATTGATTTTAGTTAACTCGTTTACTTTATTTTCCAAAAGCATACGTTCATATATTTGAGTCCTTGAAGGCATAAGAACAGGATCACACAATTCTGATTGAATATGTTTAATCTCATTTTCCAAATAGCCTATTTCTGTACTAAAATTTGTTAAAATATTTTGCTTTTGAGTAACAATCCTTTCTAAATTTTCAATAGAGCTTTGTATAAGAACTTCTTGGCTCTTCAAATACTCAATATTTCCAGCGATAGTCTGCGCTTCTATACCAGTTTGCTCTGATAGTTCATCAATGTTTATCTTTTGTCCACAAGTAGGGCAGTTTTCTGACATATTAATAGAATACTCCTTTTTTAACATATGAACATCCTTATTAGTATCAATTTCTAATCTTATGTTTTTT
>JBJXHA010000663.1:0-12179 GCA_046160275.1 Bacteroidia bacterium
CTTCTCCCGCCTGAAACAGCGTGAACAAACCCAGCTGAAGGGATGGGTTCTTTGACCGCTTGCTCAAGCCTCGTAAGCGTTAGTGCAATAGCTGCTTTTCTTACCTTTTCATCCCATGCATTTTCAAAATCGCGGGTTTCCATCATTTCTGATTTATGCAAATTCATCGCAAAAATATGCGCATCTTCGTAAATTGTTCTATCTTGAATCGTAGTGCGTGTACGGTTACGAATATTTACTACCTGATTGAAACGGCTATGTAAAAAATAAATCTGTAAGGGAAAAGACCATTTTTTCATGTCTTCATAAAAATCCGCTAAGTAAGGATTATCTTCAACAGATTCAAAATGTGCATCCCAGTCGAAATGCGTAGCCAATTTTTTTACTAAGGTAGTTTTGCCAGCCCCAATGTTGCCAGCTACTGCAATGTGTTTCATAAATGATATGATGTAAACCTATAAGTGACAAAATGACTTGTCTTTATAAAGTTGAGTAAGTAATTATTAATCCAAAACTAAGCACTATTTCGTTTTTTCTGCCTTCATTTCCTCCGCACAAAGGTCTAAAAAAATTTCTTTCTACGAAAGTTTTTATAGAAAATTTGAACTTTTTTTTATCTGACAGGTTTTAAATGGGCTCGTGTAGTAAATTTTGCTTTTTATTTTATCTGCTTAATTAATTATATATTCCATTTTGATATTATGACAACACTCATTAGAAATGCACAATTAGTAAACGAAGGAGAAATATTTGAAGCTGATGTATTTATCAAAGGTGAATATATTCATACAATAGGAAAAAATCTGCAAGTCATTGCAGATGAGGTAATTGACGCACGCGGACTTTACTTACTTCCTGGCGTAATTGATGACCAAGTGCATTTTAGAGAACCGGGGCTTACCCACAAAGGAGACATTGCTTCTGAAAGTAGGGCTGCTGTGGCAGGAGGAATTACCTCTTTTATGGAAATGCCAAATACAAATCCCCAAACTTTGACACAGGCTTTGTTAGAGGAAAAATATGCGCGAGCTGCCCAAGTTTCTCCCGCCAATTATTCCTTTTTTATGGGTGCGTCTAATGATAACTTGGAAGAAGTTCTCAAAACCAATTCTCAAAATGTGTGCGGGGTAAAGGTGTTTATGGGTTCTTCTACGGGCAATATGTTGGTAGATGATGAAACAGTGTTAGAAAATATTTTTAAAGAAGTTCCCTTACTCATTGCTACCCATTGCGAAAGCGAGGCAATTGTACGAAAAAATCAAGCAGAATTTCAAGCAAAATATGGAGATGCACTTTCTCCTATTCATCACCCACAAATTCGCAGCGAAGAGGCTTGTTACGCATCTTCAAGCAAAGCTGTGGCTTTGGCAAAAAAATACAATACCCGCTTACATATACTCCATATTTCTACGGCAAAAGAAATAGAACTATTTGATAATCAGCTACCTTTATCTCAAAAACGCATTACGGCTGAAGCTTGTGTACATCATTTGTGGTTTTCTGACGAAGATTATGCCGAAAAAGGCAATTTTATCAAGTGGAATCCTGCGGTGAAAAGAGCAGAAGACCGCGCTGCTATTCGTCAAGCCTTGTTAGATGATAAAATTGACATTGTTGCTACCGACCATGCACCGCATACCTTAGCAGAAAAAGAACTCCCCTATGCCAAAGCTCCTTCAGGGGGACCGCTTGTGCAACATAGTTTAGTGGCGATGTTAGAACTGGCACGAGCAGGCGTTTTTACCATAGAAAAAGTGGTGGAAAAAATGTGCCACGCGCCTGCAATTTGTTTTGAAGTTAGCAAAAGGGGATTTATCAGAGAGGGTTATTTTGCTGATTTAGTGTTGATTAAAATGGACACCCCGTGGACAGTAACAAAAAATAATCTTTTATACAAATGTCAATGGTCTCCCTTCGATGGGCTAACATTCAATGCACAAGTGAATAAAACCTTTGTTAATGGAAATTGTGTGTACGATTCAGGAAATTTCCGGAAATTTCTTTCAGGCAAACGCCTTACCTTTGAACGAAATTAGGCTAATTATGGACAAAATCTACCTCAAAAATTACAATACCTTTGGGCTAAATGTTGTAGCGGATTCGCTCATCAATATTTCGTCCGAAGACCACCTGCTTGATGTTCTGAAAGAAAACAGCCATAAACCTACCTTAATTTTGGGTGGAGGGAGTAATATATTATTTACCAAAAATGTAAAAACACTTATATTAAAAAACGAAATAAAAGGACTTAATATATTTCATGAAAATGACGACAAAACGGTAACTATTCGCGTAGGAGGTGGGGAAGTTTGGCATGAAATTGTCTTACATTGCATTGGGAGGAGCTGGGGTGGAATTGAAAATTTATCCCTTATCCCCGGAACTGTGGGGGCTGCACCTATCCAAAATATAGGTGCATATGGTGTTGAATTAAAGGAGGTTTTTTATGCACTTGATGCGATTAATTTGGAAACATTTGAGAAAAAGACCTTCTATAAAGACGAATGTGAGTTTGGTTATAGAGAAAGTGTGTTTAAGAAGGAATTGAAAGGAAAATATTTCATTACACATGTATATTTAACCCTGCAAAAACAACCTATTTTGAAAACGCACTATGGTGATATTCAAGCCGAGCTTGCAAAATTGCCTTATACAAATTATACGATTCGTGATGTAAGCAATGCGGTAATTGCGATTAGAAGTAGTAAATTGCCTAACCCTGCTGAAATTGGGAATGCGGGAAGTTTTTTTAAAAATCCAAGTATTCCAACGGCTCAATTTGAAGAACTAAAAATGCGATACCCCGAAATGCCTGCTTATCCTTTAGATGCGCAAAAGGTCAAAATTCCTGCCGCATGGCTTATTCAACAGCAAGGCTGGAAAGGCAAGAGATTTGGTAATTTTGGCGTACATGAGAAACAAGCTTTAGTACTTGTAAATTATGGTGGGGCAAATGGGCAAGATATTTTAGAACTTTCTGAAAAAATTATTGATTCTGTAAAATCTAATTTTGGAATTGAATTAGAAAGGGAAGTTAATATTTTATAATAATTTTTTCCACAAAACGCTAATATTTGTTTTTTTGCATACAGGAAATTTGTTTTATTATTATTTTTTTATAGTAAACATTCGTTTTAAATCAATCTATTTTTATTCGAAACAACAAAACATCATTTAAAAAAACAAAAAAAATATGGGTACTTATTTCTAATTTATTTGTATAAATAAAAATAATATCATATATTTGCTTTAGATTTGCATATCCAATTGACAAAAATTACAAAAGAGACACAATTCCTACATTAGACTTGCATCTTAATGCTCCCTTTTAGTCTTCAATTCTGCTATGAAAAAGCAACCTAATCTCAATTTGGTTATACTTACATCAAAGTACAGCCAAGTTGTATATTTACGTTAAATCAGTTATTTGTAGTTTCTTTTTTCTTGACTACATACACAACGATGCTATCCAAAAGTGTATGTAGTTAATGGTTTTATTTATTATTTAGCTATTTATGCCAACATTTAATCATTTGCACTGTCACACCCAATTTTCTTTGTTAGATGGAGCCGCAGACATCACCAAAATGCTTACGAAAGCAAAAAATGATGGAATGAGAGGCTGCGCCATTACTGATCATGGAAATATGTTTGGTGTGTTTAAATTCGTGGCAGAAGCTACGAAAATCGGAGTTAAGCCTATTGTGGGCTGCGAATTCTACTTAGTCGAAGACCGTCACAAGAGACAGTTCACTAAGGGGGAAAAAGACAAACGTTTTCATCAGCTTTTCCTAGCCAAAAATGAAGAAGGGTATCGTAACTTGGTGAAACTCTGTTCTTTAGGGTTCATCGAAGGAATGTATGGTAAGTACCCTCGCATTGACAAGTCGTTGATTCTCAAATACCACAAAGGGCTAATTGCCACAACTTGTTGCCTTGGTGCAGAAGTGCCACAAACTATCTTGAAAAAAGGAGAAGCCGAAGGCGAAAAGGTTTTTCAATGGTGGTTAGATTTATTTGGAGAAGATTATTACGTTGAATTGCAAAATCACGAAATTCCTGACCAAATAAAGGCAAATGAAGTATTGAAAAAATTTGCGAAAAAGTATGGGGTAAAAATGATTGCCTCTAATGATTCTCATTATGTTGAGCGCGAAGATTCAAATGCACATGACATCTTGCTTTGCATCAACACAGGCGAAAAACAAAGTACCCCTACCATGAAGGAAATTTCAGATGATGATGATCCTTCAGCATTCAAAGGAAAACGTTTTGCCTTTTACAATGATGAATTTTACTTCAAAACCACAGCCGAAATGGTGCAATTGTTTCAGGATATTCCCGAAGCAATTGATAACACCAATGAAATCGTAGATAAGTGCGATCATTTGAAATTAAAAAAAGACATTCTGCTTCCCAATTATCCTATTCCAAGTGCATTTTCTGACCAAGATGCGTACTTGCGTCATATCACGATGGAAGGAGCAAGAAAAAGATATAAAGAACTTACACCAGAAGTCGAAGAACGCATTAACTTTGAATTAAATACCATTCGCACAATGGGTTTTGCAGGTTATTTCTTAATCGTGCAAGATTATATCAATGCTGGTAGAGAGTTGGGCGTATTTGTGGGTCCTGGTCGTGGTTGTTTGACTGGCGACATGAAGGTAGTAATGGAAAATGGAACTACCAAAGATTTAGCAAAAGTAGAGGTTGGCGATAAGGTAATTACACACGATGGTTCGGTAAAAAGTGTTACCAATCGCTTTGAATACGATGTAAACGAAGATTTGCTAAAAATTCATGCACATTATGGTGATTTTGTAGGAATTAATCTTACCAAAGACCATAAGGTATTAGCTGAAAAAGTAAATACAGGTAGTAATCGTAAAAATAAAACGCCTCTTAACTTAAACGCTCGCCCACAAGGAAATTTAACTTGGCATAAAGCAAGCGAATTGACAAAAGATGATTGGTTGTTTATTCCAATTATCAAAAGCGATAAACCAGCTCTCAAAAGCATTGATATAGCCACTTTGGTAGGCGATTTAGAAGTAGAAGTAACAGATACACACGTTCTCTATCAAAATGAGTTAGGTGTTAAGGAAAAAATTACACGTATCATTCCTTTAGAAAAAGATTGGATGCGTTTGGTAGGTATGCTTACTGCTGCTGATTGGAAATGGGATGATGCAAAAAAAGAGTTGCAATTAGTTGTAAGAAAAGATACAGAACTATTATCGTTGTTTCATAAAAGAATGAACGCTTTAGGCTGGTCTTATAGCGAAACTTCTTATTCTCAATATAGTGGACAAGGGCATGAGCGTACACGCACTTTGCAAATGAATGTTCCTTCTCGAATATTTCATTGCTTAATGAAATTCTTGTTCCCTCGCTATCAACACAGTATCGAAACGAAACACGTTCCCGATTTTGTAACTTATAGCGAAAGAGACCAATTACTTGCCTATTTGAATGGTTTTATGTCGGTGGCAGGGTCTAAAAAACGTACCGCTCAAGCGATTGGCACACATTCTCGTGAATTGGCAGACCAACTTCGCTTTTTGTATTGGCAATTGAAAGCGCCTGTAAACATGGTTGTTCAGGAAATTAAACGTGCTTTTACGAAAAGATTGCGTTATACCTTGACAATTCCTAATGAAAGTCGTATTAATCCGCTAAGAATTGATGCCTTTACACACTCTCGCCCCCTCAAAAATGCACAATATGACGGCATTATGGTTCAGGTGAAGAGCGTAAGTAACCTAAAACACATCAAAAAAGTGTATGATATTGAGGTGGAGGATAATCATGATTATTTGACTACTTCTTTCCAAGTACATAACTCGGCAGCAGGTAGTGCAGTAGCTTATTGCATTGGTATTACAAATATTGACCCCATTAAATATGATTTGCTGTTTGAACGTTTCTTGAATCCTGACCGTAAGTCTATGCCCGATATTGATACTGATTTTGATGATGAAGGTCGTCAAAAAGTAATTGATTATGTGGTAGATAAATATGGAAAAAATCAAGTGGCGCAAATCATTACTTATGGTTCAATGGCTGCCAAAATGAGCATCAAAGATGTGGCGCGTGTGTTGGATTTACCCTTGAGCGAGGCAAATGCTTTGGCAAAATTAGTTCCTGAGAAACCAGGTATTAGCCTTAATCGTGTGATGTTAGCCCCTATTGATGGAGAAAAAAGCCTTACAGAAAAAGAGGGCTTAGACGCTGAGGCGATTGAAGGGTGTAAAAAATTACGCGAAATTTATAGCCATAAAGATACAGAGCAATCAAGAGTGCTTGCATCTGCCTTGAAATTGGAAGGATCTGTACGAAATACAGGGATTCATGCGGCAGGGATTATCATTGCCCCCCAAGATTTAACAGATTTAATTCCTGTTTCAACTGCCAAAGATGCCGACTTATTGGTAACACAATTTGAAGGAAAAGTAATTGAGGATGCAGGTGTAATCAAAATGGACTTTTTGGGGCTAAAAAACCTTACCATTTTGCGTGATGCCCTCAAATTGATTAAGCAAAATCACGGCGTTGAAATTGACATTGATAGTATTCCCCTTGATGATAAAAAAACCTTTGAACTTTATCAAAAAGCTAAAACCAATGGTACTTTCCAATTTGAGAGTACGGGTATGCAAAAATACCTCAAGGATTTGAAGCCTGATAAATTCGAAGATTTGATTGCGATGAATGCCTTGTATCGACCAGGTCCTTTGGCTTATATTCCTAACTACATCAACCGTAAGCATGGGCGCGAACCCATTATTTACGATTTGCCAGAGATGGAAGAATATTTAAAGGACACTTACGGGATTAACGTTTATCAGGAGCAAATCATGTTGTTGTCGCAAAAATTGGCAGGCTTTACCAAAGGCGATGCCGATGTATTGCGGAAGGCGATGGGTAAAAAAGACCGCGCGACCCTAGACAAAATGAAGGGCAAATTCATGGAAGGTTGCGAGAAAAAAGGCTTGGCGTTAAAAACTTGCGATAAAGTTTGGACTGACTGGGAAGCCTTTGCTTCTTATGCCTTTAACAAATCACATTCCACTTGCTACGCCTTCGTTGCCTTTCAAACGGCTTATCTTAAAGCACATTACACCGCAGAATACATGGCGGCAGTGCTTACGCATAATGCAAACGACATCAAAAAAATCACTTTCTTCATTGATGAATGTAAATCTTTAGGAATTGAAGTATTACCTTGTGACATTAATGAGTCTGAAGTGTTATTTTCGGTCAATAAAAAAGGGCAAATTCGTTTTGGTGTAGGTGCGTTGAAAGGGGTAGGTGAAGACATCATGCACAAAATTTTGGAAGAAAGAACGACAAACGGCATTTTCAAAAGCCTTTTTGATATGCTTAAACGCCTGCCTGCACGTACTTTGAACAAAAGAATTTTGGAATCTTTGATTCATGCGGGCGCGATGGATTGTTTCGGAATCGAAAGGTATCGTTATTTCTTGCCTGTAAGCATGAAAGATGAAACCAATTTATTGGAAAAATCTTTGGCTTGGGGAACGAAAATGCAGCAAGATAAAAATTCTTCGCAAGGAAGTTTGTTTGGCGGCGGTGGAGAGGAAGAACCCATGGAAATAGAGCCAACCATTCCACCCGCAAACCCCGAAAAAGCATGGACGCGCTTAGATGAATTGAATTATGAAAAATTGGTAACGGGTTTCTATTTGACAGGACATCCCTTAGATAAATTTAAGTGGCAAATTGACGCTTTCCCTAATCATTTGTTTCCGCTAGATGTGTTTGATGATAAAGAAGAGGTAATCGATGACGAAAATGGACTAAGCGTGAATAAAGCCAAACCTGCAAAACCGATTAACCGAGAAATTCGCTTGACAGGGATTGTAACAGAAATAAATGAGCGTTTGACGAGAAATAACCGTAAATTCATTACTTTTAATACAGAGGACTTTTATGGTTCAATGGAATTTGCCTTGTTTAAAGAAGAAATGATTAATAAATTTAAGCCTTTCTTGTTTAAAGATGCGATGGTAATGATTACAGGAACGTATCAACCGCGTTATAACGATCCCAATGCTTTTGAGTTCGTTATCAAGGAGATGCAATTGTTGAGCGAAGAATTATTTGAAGGAATGATGCGCGGTTTGTCTATTTATTTGGATAATTCTGAGTTAAATGAGCAAATGATTCAAGAACTCAACCATTTATTGATGCAGAAAAAAGGCAAATGCCCTATTCGCTTCATGGTACGCGATGCAGAAGTTAGCCCTGAAAAGCCTATCGTTTTTGAAAGCCAATTTATGACGCAACCCACCGAAAAACTGGCAAAGGGCTTACGAAAAATGGGACTTTCTTATGCCTTAGCTTAAAGACAAAACATGTTATAAATAAAAAAGCGAGAAGTGAGAAGTGAGCACTTCTCGCTTTTTTTATTTTCGAGCTATCTTCTATTTTCTTAACTTCGTCATTACTGTAGAGCCATTTGATTTGCCATTTTTAAAAGATTCAGTTTTCACCAAACCTACCCCTTCGGCATACCAATAAGCTACATCTAACTTCATGGGAATCAAGCCTTTCATCTCCGATTTTGCAGTAACTTTATAACAGTCAAAAGTTCCCGCAGGAGTAGTTATTTTTTCTTTTGCCACACATTTTCGCTCTGTTTCTATCGTAGTCAATTCCATTAGGGTTGTGCCATTCATACTACTTTTAATCACCACTTTTCCATCAGGCAAGGTTGTTCCCACATTCAAATCAGTGGTAAAAACCATTGAATTTTCTGTAATTTTGGTTTCGATGTCATTATTAGGCATAGCACTTGGAGTAACCATCGTATTAAAATACCACTTCTCCCCCGCACAAGTGACATTGCCATTTGCTTTGCCTATTGATTTTTGATTCTTGTCGAATACTTGTTGTTCAATCGTTGCTTTGGTCGTACTTCCCCGCTCAACCGCTGTAATTTTAGAGGTTACAGTTGTTACTACTTTTCCATTGGAATAAGTAGTCATTTCATACTCAACCCCTTGTTGCATGGGATACCATTTGTTGCAATCTTGTGCAGAGCTGACATTTGCCACAGCGATAAAAATCACCAAAACGAAAAAACGAAATGCTTTCATGATATTACAGACATTAAAAAGTTTTAAATTTTATAATTTGTGCGCCTTTTATCCAAAAGGTAACTGTTTCTTTCCTATTTTTTTACAATTTATTCAATCAACCTTCTCCCAATAATAATAATGATGGTCGTTATCCACTACAAAACCTGTTTTGGGATATAATTGATTACCAACATGGTTCGACTTTGCCGTTTCGAGTAGCAAGCCACAAGCAGCAGTTTCTTGGCAAAGTTCTTTTGCACGTTCAATCAAGGCAATAGAAATTCTCTTTTTACGATGTTCTGGGGAAACAAACAAATCATTGAGCAGCCACAAACGCTTCATTTGGGTAGAAGAAAAAATAGGATATAACTGCACAAAGCCTAGCAAAACTTCCTTTTGCTCTGCCACAAAAATTTCAGATTCTCCCGCCTCCAAACGCTCTCTTAAAAAAGATTCCGCTCCTTCAATATCACTATTTTTATGATAAAATACGCGATAGGCATCAAATAAACGCGCCAGTTGCGGAATATCTGCCAAAGTTGCTTTTTTAATATGTATCATCTTATTTATATAAAGTCATTCCAATTCTTGCCGCTAAACTATTAATTTTCAACTTCATAGCAGACATCGTAAAATCTTCCTGTTTCAACTTCTTTTTATGAAGATTTACCTCATTTACAACATAACGCACCGCAAAATCATAATATTTTCGAGAGTAAGTGCGCTGAAAATCAGTGTCCCTGTCGCTGCTATTTTCCCAAGGAAGAGAATGAACTTTGGTAGGTTCTATTTCTGTATAAAGTTCTGTCCCTTTAATAGGATAAGCAACGGTAATTGTAAAATAATCTGGGTTGGAAACTTTCAAATGATGAACTGTTTCCATAATGTCTTCTTCTGTTTCTTGCGGATAACCCAGCATAATAAACGTGCCTGCTTGTATGCCCATTTTTTGCGAAAGTTGAATCATTTCTCGCACCTGATTCACATCAACGCGCCTATCCATCAAATCAATCACTTTTTGCGAGCCGCTTTCCGCACCTATCCATACCCGAAAACAACCCGTTTCTTTCAATAATTGAATAACTTCTTCGTTCATTCTGTCAGCGCGCGTAATACATTCATACTTGACTTTCAAGTTGTTAGCTTTCAATTCATCGGCAAATTCACGCAACCATTTATGGCTAATGGTAAACACATCATCTACAAACCACAGCGTATCAGGTGCGTATGTAGTTTGAATTTCCTGCAATTCCTCCACTACTTTTTTGGCGGAACGGCGGCGATAACTCAATCCATACACTGCTCGACTGCACCATTTACAAGTATAAGGGCAACCTCGCATCGTACTAACCGAAATCGCATTTTCGCCATGATGTTGCTTCCAAGCCTGCAAATACAAGTGTAAATTTATCTTTTTTCGATTGGGAACAAAGTCGTCTATATTTTTAATTTTTGTTCTTTCTGGGGTAAAAATGGTAGCTTTTGCTTCATCTAAATAGGCAATTCCTGCAATTTCCTCCAACTTCAACTCACCTTTTTGCGAAAGGTATTCAATTAAGGCATAAAAAGTTTCTTCACCCTCCCCTATCACCAAATAATCTGCGCCAAATTTCAAGAAATTTTCTGCATGATTTTTCACTTCAGGTCCCCCTAAAATAATTTTGGTTTTCGACAAAGATCCTTGCTCTTTCACAAATCGAACAATTTTAAGAATATTTACCTTTGTCATCAAGTTTACATACAAGGCTACGACATCAGGTTGGTAGGTAAGTAAGTAATTTTGCAATTCCGATAAAGTGGCAAAAGTCGTATCAAACACCTCATTATCAACCTCATATCTTTCCAAATAGGCAGAAAGGTACAAAATCCCCAAAGGCGGGTAAGGACGCATAATTTGGCGTTCCTTTTCATCTTCTGACAAAAAATAACCGTGGGAGAGCAGTACTTTCATAAGGTAGCTTTTGTATAGTATGTTTCTTAGGGTTCGCAACTTTTTAGAAAGTTGCGAACCCTAAGAAACGCAAATATACGAAAAAATGCGAAACCCCTATATCTTCAATTTTTCAAATTTCTCGCCATTCCACTCCAATTCGATATAATCCACATCGGGTTTGTACTTAAACTTCTCTTTTCCGTGTTCAAATTGCCCCAAAAACACCTTGATTCGGTTGCCTTTTTTCTGCAATTCATAACATAAAACAGGCAAATAATTATGGTCAACATGGGTAATTTCTGCGGAAATGTCTTTGCGGAAAAAATCTTGTAGGCGCACTTCAGGCAGGACTTGTGTCGCTTCTTCCCAACCTGTTGACGTTTGTTTTAAAAAATGAATTTGCTCGGTAGTTTGGTCTTTTTCATCCCATTTTGACACCTCCACCCCAATTAATTCGCTGCTATCTTTGCACAAAAAACTCGTGATAGTGGTCATCATGCCTTGTTTGCCATCGTCTTTGCTATAAAAAAGATAATGGTTGTTTTCGCTTATCGTAATATCTCGAAAAGATTTCGAGGTTTTAGCTAAAATCTCTTGTCGCTGACTTGGGGTAGGAATCCCCGAAAAAGTACTTTTTACGTATTCATCAGGCAAAGCCAAAAACGCAGCTCGCACATCTGTTTTTCTTTTTTCCTTCCATTTTACAATGTTCGCGGCGGTATCTTTGGGTTTTGCAGCAATCTCTTGGCGATAAGCGGCAGGTTTTTCTTTTTTACAGGAAGCAGAAAAACAAATTAAAAAAGTAATTAAGTAATATATCGTTCTCATTTTAAAATTATTTTTGACAAATTTCAATATAAACTATTTAGAATAATGTTTGAATTTTGGTTATTTAATTATCAAACTCTTATCTTTTAATTCAGAAGAATCTACACAACCATAATTTTAAAATGTTAGTTGTATAGATTCGACTGAATTAGTGAGCTTAGTAAAATATTTGTTTTTAGCTTTTCAAAATTCAAACATAAACTACTTAAAAACTTTGAAAAAGTATAAATTGTTTATTTATTCATCCTCTGCTGTATTTTTCAACTTCATTAATAAAGTATAAGCGTTTTTAGTTAAGATTTTTTGGGTAG
>JBJXHA010000664.1:0-3189 GCA_046160275.1 Bacteroidia bacterium
AAAATGAAATCCTGTTCATCGATGCTCGAAACATGGGCTATCTTCTCAATAGAAAAAATAGAGACCTAACAGATGAAGACATTCATTTAATTACAAGCACTTACCACAATTGGAAATCAAGTAAATCAATAAATCCTACAAATCATGGTTCAGACAATTATGATGATGTGGCGGGTTTTTGCAAAGTGGCAACTATTGAAGAAGTAGCAAAACTCAATTATGTTTTAACGCCAGGCAGATACGTTGGTTTGGCTGACGAAGAGGATGATTTTGATTTTGCAGAACGCTTTATTGCTTTGAAAACAGAATTGGAAAAACAAATTGCAGAAGAAACAGACTTAAATAAAAAGATTGCAGAAAATTTATCTAAAATTAAATTAACCCCAACTATTTAAAGCTATGGCAAAAGAATTAAGTAAAAAGGTTTTATCCATTTTTGAACAAATAAAACATACTGACGAAAATGGCAATGAGTTTTGGATGGCAAGGCAATTAGCCAAAGCATTGGAATATACCGATTTTAGAAATTTTACTTCGGTAATAGAAAAAGCTAAAGAAGCTTGTAAAAATAGCAATCAGCCTATTGAAGATCACCTCGTTGAAGCCAACGAGGAGATAAACCACGGCAAAGGTGCAGTAAGTAGCTACCCAAGCCATAAACTGAGCCGCTACGCCTGTTACCTGATGGTGCAAAATGCCGACCCAAGCAAAGAGGTTGTAGCATTGGGGCAAACCTATTTTGCAGTGCAAACCCGTTTACAGGAAATACGGCAAATGGATGAATATAATCGCCTTAGTACCGATGATGAAAAGCGTTTGTTTCTCCGTAACGAAATGGCAAAACACAATACTCAGTTGGCTGCCGCTGCCAAAGATGCTGGAGTAATTACCGAAATAGATTATGCCATATTTCAGAACCACGGATACAAAGGTTTGTATGGCGGATTAGATGCTTACACTTGGGAAGGTGAATATGAAAATAGCAGCGATGCTGATGCCATTACAGCCATTGACCTCTACGGCGAAAGCCAAAACCCTACAAACGATTTGAAATGATAACAGAAAATATTGATTGTGTGGGAATTGAGTTGTATAGTAGGTGGAAGGAATATAAAGCTATAGATACTCCTTTTGGAACAATAGCAGAGGATTGGAGTTATATACCCTCGTTACAATTTTGCACTAAAATAACAGACGGCACTCACGATAGCCCGAAGCAACAAAAAGCAGGAAAGCACTTAGTAACATCTAAACATATTAAGGGAAGAAACATTGATTTTGAAACAGCCTATTTAATATCAGAAAAAGATTTTGATAACATTAATTTAAGAAGCAAAGTTGAACAGTGGGACGTAATAGTAAGTATGATTGGCGAGTATTGCGGATTTACATATGTTGAACGAAATGAAAGTATAGCTTATGCAGTTAAAAATGTTGGTTTATTTAAAACTGGAAGTGAACATAAAGCAATGTGGCTATTTTACTATTTGAATTCAAAAATTGGAAGACATATTTTAGAAATTAATAAAAGTGGGACAAGCCAACCATATCTAACATTAGGCTTTCTTCGAGAGCTTCCAATTCTTTATCCATCAAGCAGTGTTGAAGCTAATCACATTATTCAAATCCTCACCAGTTTAGATGATAAGATAGACCTGCTACACCGCCAAAACCTTACTTTAGAACAATTGGCAGAAACCCTTTTTAGACAGTGGTTTGTGGAGGAGGCGGAGGAGAGTTGGGAGGAAATTTCATTATCAGAAATTGCTGAAATCAAAGCAGGAGGCGATAAACCAAAGGTCTTTTCCGAAATAAAAACTAATGAATGTACTTTTCCCATCTATTCAAATGGAATAGATAATGACGGCTTGTACGGTTACACAAATACAGCTAAAATTTTCGATGAAAGTATAACTGTATCAGCTAGGGGAACAATTGGATTTGTTTGTCTTAGACTAGAACCTTATGTTCCTATTGTCAGACTTATTTCAGTTATTCCCAAAAAAAATAAGGTATCTTGTATATACTTGTATTTGTGGGCTAAATCACAAAATATTTCTGGAACTGGAACTACGCAAGAACAACTTACAGTGCCAGATTTTAGTGGAACTACTTTGCTTTTACCGACTTTTGATAAAATGATAGAATTTACAGATTGTGTAAATGAATTTTTTCAAAAAATTAAATCTAACCAAACCCAAATCCGCACCTTAACCCAAACCCGAGATACTTTGTTGCCGAAGTTGATGAGCGGGGAGGTTAGAGTGGAAAGTGAAAAACTAAAAGTGAAAAAGTAAAATTGAAAAACTATGACAACTTATAAATTTACACTTATCACTTTTAACTAAAACATTAATGGCAAAAAAGAAAGACATAACACCATCAGAAGGCTTCAATGAAATTTTGCTCTACACCACACCAAATGGCAAAGTAAAGGTGGAAATCTATCTACAAAATGAAACCATCTGGCTAACCCAACAAAAAATTGCCGATTTGTTTGGGGTAGATAGAAGCGTAGTAACAAAGCATTTGGCAAATATTTATGCCGAAAACGAATTGAGTAAAGAAGCAACTTGTGCAAAAATTGCACAAGTTCAAACCGAAGGAGAAAGAACAGTAAACAGGCAAATAGAATTCTATAATCTTGATGCCATTATATCGGTGGGTTATCGGGTAAATAGCACCCAAGCAACAGCATTTCGGATTTGGGCTACCGAAAGGTTGAAAGAATACATCATCAAAGGTTTTACGATGGATGATGAACGCTTAAAAAACCCAAGCAACATTTTTGGTAAAGATTATTTTGAAGAACAGCTTGCCCGTATTAGGGATATACGCAGCAGCGAACGCAGGTTTTACCAAAAAATAACTGATATCTATGCTCAGTGCAGTGCCGATTACAATGTGGAAACACAAAGCACCAAAGATTTTTTTGCTACAGTACAGAACAAATTGCATTGGGCCATAACTGGGCAAACTGCTGCCGAATTGATTGCAACAAGAGTAAACAGTACCAAAGAAAATATGGGCTTAACAAATTGGAAAAATGCACCCAAAGGCAGCATTAGAAAAACTGATGTGAGCATTGCCAAAAATTATTTGAACGAAAAAGAATTAGACGGCTTGAACAGAATAGTAACGATGTATTTGGATTATGCAGAAAGCCAAGCATTGAAAGGTGCCGTAATG
>JBJXHA010000665.1:0-5346 GCA_046160275.1 Bacteroidia bacterium
CTTCTCCCCTTTTTCATTCACTAATTCATACAAATACAAGCCTTTCGCTACATTTGAGAGAGAAATGGCAGTTTCTAAATCGGAAATATTTGCCACCTGCATTTTTTGTCCCGCTTGATTATATAAGGTAAAAACAGCTTTTGTATTTTGTTCTGCTAATTGAATCGTCAAATTATCGCTTGCCGGATTTGGAAATAAAGTAGCAAAAGTAGCGTTTGCCTTTTCTGTTGTCGAAACGGGATTGTATTTTAATTCCACCCCATCAATCCACAAAGTAGAACCTGCTGCCCCTTGAAAATTTGCGCCACCTGCACTCGAAGTAAAGGTAACAGTCAGTGTATCAGGCGTTTCATTCGGAAAATTGCTATAATCGCACACCAAATCAAAAGGCGTATAACTTGTTACACTTTGGTTTCCCTCAATAAAAGAGCCACCTAAAATCGTGTGTTGATTGTTCATCCATTTCGACAATTCAATTGCAATCGTAAAAGAATCGCCATTTACCGAAGTATATTTATAAAAACCCGTCAAATTAGAAGGTTTATCCGTAAAAGGTTTGCCCGCTTTTAGGCTTTGCGTAGCAAGGCTAAATGTCCCTGTCGTAATAATTCCCGCAACCACAAGCGTCCCCACCACTTTCGTTTCAATTTTAGCGGCATACGTACCACTCACTACATCAGTACTTTTGCTCACCGTTACTGCAGCAGGATTTAAGGTAGCAATCGCATTTAAAGTAGTCCAAAAATTGGTAGGACTTGGATTTTCATAATTTCCCGAAGACTGCCAAGTTTCAAAATCGCCATTTGGAAGCGGCGTTTGCCCAAATACCACAAACGAGAAAGAAGCGAGAAAAAGAAAAGTAAATAATTTTTGCATAAGTCAAGAATAATAGAAGTTCTATAACTTATACAGTTTAACACGCAAGAATGTTTTAAGAAAGACCTTCTCAAACAATCTCTTCAAAAAAAGCAATTTTCAACTTTGAAACGATGAGAATACAAGAACGTAAGTTTTCGATATTCTTCACTTTTAGCGATTCTTGGTAATTTTCGAGTTGGGTGATAACAATGTGTTAAAGGAAATACATTTATTGATTTCTCTTTTAATACCACAAAAATACAAACATTTTTCGGATAATACTTTTTTTGCGCCTCAATATTGCGGCTTATTTCGTAACTTTGCGCCCTCAATTTAGCCATATTGGCTGAATATTGTGAGCTAAGTTTCTTATATTCAAATTTTTATACATAATTTACGGATAAAATGGACAGAAATTCGACGGTAGGCATGATGTTGATGATGGGGATTATCATGATTTGGTATCTCTACTTCTCCCCCCCTACCCCTCCAAACACGCCTTCTACGGATACGAAAACCGCGCAAAATGACTCGATAGCGCAGCAAGCCAAAGGTGCGGATTCGCTTTCGATAACGCAAAAAGACTCCGCTTTGCAAGGAAAAATGGCAGACTTATATGGCGATTTTGCTCCTTTAACGCAAGGAACTGCGCAAACCTTCCCTATCAAAACGGATTTGATGCAAGTAACCTTGACTAGCAAAGGCGGTAATATCCAAGCGGCTACTTTAAACAAACACAACATTAACATTGACCCTAAAAAACCTGTGCCGCTTCCGATTGTGGCAAATGATGCGAGCAATGAATATTTTGAGGAGTTTGTTTTTCAAAATCGTGCGATTAAAACTTCTGATTTATATTTTACCCCTGTAAGTGCGCCTGCGACTGAAGTCAAGGATTCTACTACGGTTGTGATGCGTGCGGCAATTGCTGCGGATAAATTCATTGAAAAAAGTTATACCTTTCGCCAAGGAAAATACGATGTGAAATATAATTTCCGTTTGGTAGGGCTAAATTCCGACTTAAAAAATAGTTTTTATGAATTAAAGTGGAAATACAACATTCCTAAAACCGAAAAATCGGCAACTGCACAACGTTCTAAAACAGGTTTGCGCTATCAAGTAAGCGATGGTATGGAAGAATTTTCTTATTCGGATAAGGAAGAAGAAGAAATTGTAAAAAGCTCTGTAAAATGGGTTTCGTATAAAAGTCAATATTTTACCAATGCTTTGGTGGCTGAAAAGGGGTTTCGTAGTGGCACTTTCAAACAAAATACACCTGCGGGCGAGGAGATAATGCGTACCATGGAAACACAGGCTTTTATGGATATTGCAAAATCAAACGACATCCAATCAAAGTTTACTTGGTACATGGGTCCTAATGACTATAAAATCTTGGCAGCTTACAATGTTGGTTTGCAAGAGCAACAAGATTTGGGTTGGAATCCTGTAAAATATGTGAATCGCTGGGTAATGTGGGTATTTGATTGGATTGATAGTTTCCACTTAAATTATGGGTTGATTATCGTTATTTTTGCCTTTTTGGTGAAAATTGTGGTATTGCCTTTGACTTACAAAAGCTTTGTTTCGATGGCAAAATTGCGGGTGTTGAATACTACGCCTGAAATGAAAGAAATTGATACAAAATATGCCGATGACCCACAAAAACAACAAGTAGAAAAAATGATGCTGTATCGCCAAATGGGAGTAAGTCCATTTGGGGGTTGCGTGCCGATGTTGTTGCAATATCCGGTTTTGATTTCGATGTTATACTTTTTCCCGCAAGCGATTGAATTACGCGGACAACCTTTCTTATGGGCTACCGATTTGTCTTCTTATGATTCAATTTGGGATTTAGGTTTTAATATTCCCATGTATGGCGACCATGTGAGTTTGTTTACCTTGATGATGGCGGCTTCGACCTTCTTTTTCACTTGGTATTCGCAAAAAACGCAACCTCAAAACATGGGCGGCAACAATATGATGCAGCAACAAATGAAAATCATGATGTACATTATGCCGATTTTCTTGATTTTCTTTTTGAATAACTACGCATCAGGTTTGAGTTGGTATTATTTTGTGTCTAACTTATTGGCAATTGCGCAAAGCCAAATCATCAAATATTTTGTAGATGATGAGAAATTATTGGCAAAACTACACGCAGTAAAGGCAAATCCTGATAGAAAAGCAGGCAAATCTAAAATTGAACAATGGCTAGAAAAGCAGCAAGAAATGCAAAAGCAAGTGCAGCAACAAAAACGCCAAGATGACGCGCCAAACCGTAGAGAGCGCAGAAATCAAAAATAAACTTCATTCGTTTTATTTGATTATTCAGTCCCTTATTTTTCAATTCAGAAGAATCTACACAACTAGCCTTTTGAAACGATAGTTGTGTAGATTCTTCTGAATTAAGAAAGTGGGTAAAGCAGTAATTTCTAGGTTTTTTAAAATTAAACAGGGTCTAACATTATAACGCACGATTATCATGAAAAAAGTAATTTATCTTCTTGCATTTGGCTTTTTAGCTTTGAGTGCGCAAGGGCTTTATGCTCAAGTATATAAATACTCTTTTGTTGGCGCAAAAAAAGCAACAACAGCAGTCGTAAATTTTAACGAAAATACCGTAATGTATAAAGCAGGAAGCGGTACAACTTCGATTGAATTTGTGAGCAAAGACGCAAAAAGTGGTACACGCTACAAAGAATATTCCGAAGGACAAGCAACAGGTACTTTCTATTTTTATGGAAAAGACTTCGCCACTGGGAAATTTGTACGCGAAAGCGATGGTAAATCATTTAACTTGAAAAAGGTGGAAACAATTCAAAAATAGGAAGTTAAGTACTTTTTTGAAAATGCGAAACGAGTAAAGAAGTTCGGAACTCATCAAAAGTTCCGAACTTTTTAAGTAAAGTGTGTAACCTAGCGCACATCTTGTTCTTTTATGCAAGGTAAAGCGAGTTATTTTTGCCCCTAATTTCATCACACTTACAAAATTATGGCATTTCAACTTCAAATTCCACAGCCTTGCACCCAAAACTGGGACGAGATGCAAGCAAACGAACAAGGGAGATTCTGTTTGCATTGTCAAAAAACGGTCATTGATTTTACAGAAATGACGGATACAGAAATCATTCACTTTTTTTTACATTTTTCCAAAGAAAAGGAAATTTGCGGAAGAATGAGCAAAGAACAGCTTGCCGTTTCTTACCCTAATCCTCAACTTGTCCCCTCTTCTCCTTGGAGGCGCGTGGTAGCAACCTTGTTTGCAAGCGTGCTTTCTCTTCAAACTTGGGCACAAAATCAACAACAAATTCAACAAACGCCTACCGAACAACTCATCTTCCAAACCAACGAAAAGGCAGCAAATAATGACTATGTATTGCGCGGAAAAGTAATTCACAAAACAGAAAGATATGCCATAAAAAATGCACAAGTTGTTTTAAAACTCAATGAAAATGAAACACTTGGCATTTATACGAATGAACTAGGTGATTTTTCTTTTACTTTTTCTTTGGAAAAATATCCCTTGCAACAAGTAGAATTAGCAGTGATGTTCGGCTTTGAGACTTTTATGTTCGCCCCAAAAGATTTTGAAGGAAAATATTTGATGGTTTGTGAAATCATGGGCAAAGAAGAAAGTATCACTTGTATCGAAAAACGCAGACCCGCTTTTAGAAAAGAATGCGTTTCAGGAACTATCAACATTTATACAATAGCTGAAGAACCAAGTACTTCCCCTAGCCATTATTATGAAATGAAAGACCAAATTCGCAATACTCCTACGGTATATGTGAAAGAATAAGGGAAATCGTTTTACTTAGACCCTTGTTTGTGTCCTCACAAATAAGGGTCTAACCAATTTTGAGGACACAAACGGTAGTTGTTTAAAAACAAACCTGCAATAGTTTTCCATGAATCAAAATAATTATCCAATTTATTTTCTTTTATTCAAAAAAATATTCTAAAGGTAGTGAAATTTTCACCATTTATGCGTAAATTGCGCAGCGTTTTTACAAGTAAAGGAATTTTATTTGTAACAAATGTACTACTTCTGCATTATACGGGAGTTGTAATAGCCATCTCTTTATGTTTCACTAACTATTTTTAAATCTCCATCACCTTCAAATTATTTTTAGAATGAAAATGCGTTCTTTCTATTTTCTACTGTCTCTTTTTGTGGGAATGTATCAAGTTCAAGCGCAAACCTACACCTCCTTAAAAGACGCGCTTGCAAACCCAAGAGCTGTAAAAGTCCTTGACTTGACGAATCAATACATTGAGGAAATTCCATCGGACATCAAGCGTATGGAAAACATGGTTCGCTTGGTGTTAAAAGACAACCGACTAAAAACGTTGCCTTCTGAAATCAGCAAATTACCCAATTTTAAAATCGCTTACGCTCTCGACTTCTTAAACAAAGAAACAGAGGCATTGAATTATTATCAAAAAATAGACAGTTCGGACATTAATTATAATTTTGCCCAGCGATTG
>JBJXHA010000666.1:0-2719 GCA_046160275.1 Bacteroidia bacterium
CAAATGTAATGCTAACTAAAACCTGTAGCGGCTGCTTTAGCTGCCGCAAAAGCGCAAAAACGAAGTTTTTGCAAGTTATCGGGCAGCTAAAGCAGCCCGTACAGCATTACATTTATGCCACTACCCAGAAAGGAATGGCAAGCACTCACTAAAAAATAAATACCCCCTCACTTTGAAAGCTTCAAGATTTGAAATGCTCCTTTCCCCACAATGAAAAAAACGATTGTTCCCACCAAAAGATCGGGATATTGGGAACTTGTGAAATAAACGAGCACTCCTGCGATAATCACACCCAAATTTACAATGACATCATTAGAGGTAAAAATCATACTTGCTTGAATATGAGCTTCTTTGCTTTTCGTTTTTTGTAGCAAATACAAACAAAGGGCATTCCCAATGAGGGCAAGGGTGGAGATAATCATCATCAATTGAAAGGATGGGACAGTTTCCGCCCCTACAAAACGTCTGATGACTTCCACAAAGCCTAAGATCGCCAGTGTAAGTTGAAAATACCCTGCGGCTTTGGCAATGTTTTTTTTCCGCGCCATGCTTCCGCCTACTGCAAAAAGTGCAAGCCCATACACAATGCTATCGGCAAACATATCCAAACTATCGGCAACCAGCCCCATTGAGTTGGCAAGAAAACCCGTACTCATTTCAAGGGTAAAAAAGAAGAAATTAATAGCTAATACCTGCCACAGCAATTTTCTTTCTTGGCTTGCATCATTTGTAGGTGTTGTATAATGTTCTACAGAAACACTTTCTATCAGAGAAGTATCGAACTTTAAATTATCAAGGCGTTGAAAAATAGCCTCGTGCGTATCTGTATGAAAAACAATGAGTTTTCGATTCGGAATATCAAAATCAAGCGAATGAATATTCGTTAAATCTGCTAACTTCATGCGTATCATCTGCTCTTCGGAAGGGCAGTCCATTTTTGAGATATTGAAAGTCGTTTTTTGCATTCTCGGTCATTTACCTAAAACCCAAAGCTCGTAGTTCTTCTTTCTTTTTTTTTTTTTACATAAAAAACATGGGTAGTATAAACCTCTTCATAAGCAAGGGTTAAACTAGGATAATAATATTCCCCATAATATATGTTATCACTTTCCCCTCCCTCCGAATTTCTTACAGGTTCACTCCAAATTGGTGTTATCACCAAGTCAAAGGGCGCAATATCTTCGGGGAAAGTGAAACTAAAATCGCCATTTTCATCTGTTGTTATATAAATCTTTTGCCAAAGGCTCGTTTGTTCGAGTAATCTTTTTACTTCTTCTGTGTAGATGCTAAAATGTGCATCTTTTTTATCCATATTTTCTAAGAGACTTTGTTTTTCTTTCAGTTGTTCGATTAATTGCAAGACTTTGCCTGTAACCACCAAACGTAACTCAACATTTGGCAAAGGCATTTTTGTATCCTCTCTTAGCAATTTACCAGAAATAGTGAAGGGCGTTGATAAGCTTTTTTGAGCATTTTGTTTGTTTAGTTGCTCCTCTTGTGTTGTTTTTGGCTGAAAATGCGAATAACTTTGCGCATATCCTGTACTATTCGCTACGGCTAGTCCTGCCAAAAATAAGGCTACATATTTTTGAACAGGAGAAATCTTAAATTCAGGCTGAATGTAGAGATATTCTTTTTGCATCTGTTCTTGCGTCATTTGTGAGCAAAAAGATTTTCCTTGTTGTTGAAACAAAAATAAAGCAATTTCTGCCTCAGTCATTTCTGTAAAATCAATAACTTCCTTTTTACAGGAAAAACAATAGCGACCACGAGGGCTAGGAAGCATATTTTCCCATGTTTCGTGGCAAGGATTTGTAATTTTGTGCTTAAGTTTGTGTTGCATAAAGATAGGGAATAAAAATGATGAGAAGATGGTAAAATGCAAGTTTAGGAAATAAATGGGAAAAAGGCAAGAGAATGTTCATTTTTAGGCTTTATAAAAAAGCTAGTGAAGTGCAAAAACACCTCACTAACTTTTTTGAATAAAAACCACAAAGTAGAAAAAGTTCTAGCACAAAGTTACACAAAGAAAAAGCCTTTAACCGAGATTTTCCACGCTGAAAGAAAAACAAATTCTATTATTTACATTTTTGGTTCATCCGACATTTTAACGCTCAGATAAATTTGACTAAAATTCTAGCGCTAAAGTGTTGAAAATTTCTAAAGCAATATGCAACTCTTTTGAGGGTTTTAATACCATTATTTAAACCCTCAACCATTCCATTTTATTGCTTTAAAGTATTCATTATTACGCTCTTGTTTTCGTAGTTCCTTACGAATAGTATCCAATGCTTTATTACAATGGCTAAAAAAATGGAACCTATCTATTACGACCTCTACATTTGGGAAAACTTCTTTGGCTGTGTTGGAGAAACCTTCCCACATATCACAACTGACTACTTCTATTCCTTTGCAAAAAACCTCTCCTTTACCCATGAAATACAATTTAATGCATTCCTTATCTCGTTGCTCAAGTACATCCCAAACGCATGCCCTATCTAAATCAACTATTACTACTGCGTAAGATTTCTTCCCTTTTTTATACGAAAACTCATCTATACTTATTCGCTTGGGAAAATAATTTAATTGAACGCTCATTTCTATAAAACTTACCTCTATATCCGAATACCTAAGAGTTCTGTTAATGTTTTTATGTCCATTGATTTTGAATATCTTACCCCAAATTAAACCTTTTTTAACTAAATGCGCTAAAATCACG
>JBJXHA010000667.1:0-2634 GCA_046160275.1 Bacteroidia bacterium
TCCTAAAATAACTTGACGCTGATAAATTAAGGAACTGGCACACCTGCGCTTTCTGACCAAAGCGCGAACCAATCTTGCAATTCCATTTCAACGGTTGTGGCTTTCATCAAATTGGCAATTCTTGTTGGTTCTGCTGTGCCGCAAACAGGTAAAATATTTGAAGGATGTTTTAAAATCCAAGCAAGCAGTATCACATCAACGGGAACATCATACTTTGTGGTAAAACGAGTTGCAAGTTGTTTTACGCGATGGGCTTGTTCATCTTCTTTTTTAAAAACACTTCCCAAAGGCGACCAAGACATGGGCGTAATATCATGCGTTTGCATATAATCTAAACTCCCATCAAGCATTGCCTCAAAATGCGTAAGAGAAAAACTAATTTGGTTATAATTGACTTTGATTTTGGTTTCAATCAAATCCGTTTGACTAGGCGTAAAATTTGAAACGCCAAAATCCAAAATTTTCCCTTCTTGTTTGAGTTTTTCTACTGCTGCTGCAATTTCATCGGCTCTCATCAAGGGGCTTGGGCGATGCAACAAAAGCAAGTCTAAATAATCGGTCTGCAAGTTTCTCAAGGATTCCTCAACCGACCAAATGATATACGAAGGCGAATAATCATAATGTTTTATGGGGTTTGCTCTTTTTCCGCCTTCCATTTGAATCCCACACTTAGAAATTAGCTGTATGCTACTTCTGGCAATTTTACTTTCGCTAAAAGCCTTCCCAAACTCGGCTTCGGTGGTATAATCACCATAAATATCGGCATGATCAAAGGTAGTAATCTTGTTCTCTAAACAACAATTTATCAACTCAATCATCTGCTTTGTGTTGCATTTTTTCCCCCAAACGCCCCATGTCATCGTGCCTGCAATTATCTTAGAAAACGCTGTTTTATTCATAATGGATTTAGTTTTATAAGTATTCGGTAATAATTAGCTTATGCTATTTTTTATCACAAAAGAATAATTATCAACACTTTATACTTGTTTACTGATAACTGTTAATTGTTAACTGACACTTACTTTAATTTATGCTTGTCTAACAAAAAAATCATGTTTGGGTTTGGTTGCCGCATAGCCTTGCAAAAACGCAAAGTCAAAATGAAAGATTGCGAGCCAAACGAGTAGGCAAAAATACAGCTTTCTTGTTCATAATTATTCATTTTTTTTGAATTAGAACACAATAAAAAAGTGGCGATTAGGAAGGTAAGAAAGAAATATACAGAATAATTTTTCTCTGAATGGAAAAAAAAACGCATCATGCGCTTGCATCAAATCAAAATTTACTATCTTTGCGCCCAAGTGTATATGAGTTAAATCGCTTGTAGTTTTTAGTTCAAGAAATATGATTCCAACATTGATTATTATGGGGCTTGCGTTGTTTGTCATTTTGACAGGCGCAGCTTATGCCACGGTTTTAGAGCGTGTGCTTTCTGCATGGATTCAACAACGTACAGGTCCTAATCGCGTGGGTAGCCCTGGTATGATTTCAGGGACAGATAAGATGTTTGTGGCAGCAAAAACTTCGCTATTTATGCGAATTGTGAACATTGCTTGGTTGCAGCCCTTAGCTGACGTTATCAAATTGTTGTTAAAAGAAGATATTGTGCCTGCGGGTGCAAATAAATTGGTGCATTTTATCGCGCCTGTTATTGCTGTAACTATTGCCATTATCACAATGGGCGTATTGCCTTTTGCGAGAGGGGTGCAAATTGCCGATGTAAATATCGGGATTTTGTATTCTTTGGCTGCTACCTCGATTGGGGTATATGGCATTACCTTGGCGGGTTGGTCATCTAATAGCAAATATTCTTTGTTGGGAGGATTGCGTAGCTCGGCACAAATGATTAGTTATGAGTTAGCTATGGGTTTGGCAGTAGTGAGCGTGGTACTTTTAACCAATTTCCGTATGCCCGAAGGTGCTAACTTCCTGTCTTTAACCAGCATCGTAGAAGCGCAAAAAGGAGCTTGGAATGTATTTGTAAATCCTATCGGTTTCTTAATTTTCATTACTTGTACTTTTGCTGAGGCAAACCGCGCTCCTTTTGACTTGGTTGAAGCAGAGCAAGAATTGGTAGGAGGATTTCATACAGAATATAGCTCTATGAAATTTGCCTTGTTTTTCGTGGCAGAATACCTACACATTATCATCGGTTCTATGATGATTACAACGCTCTTCTTTGGTGGCTATTTGGGAATTGGTGAAAAAGCATTAGGTGTAGAACAATGGTCAACAGTAGCGCAAACGGCATGGGGCTTAGGTTGGTTTGGCTTAAAAAGTTTCTTCTTTGTGGTCGTATTTATTTGGGTTCGTTGGACTTTGCCTCGTTTCAAATACAATCAATTGATGGACATTGGTTGGAAAAAATTCTTACCTTTGGCATTGGTAAATTTAGTAGTAATTGCAGCAGTTATCGCATTATTAGCTTAATTGATTCTTCTCTTACTTAACATACAAAACGTCTTTACTTAAAGGTAAAGGCGTTTTTCTTTTTCGAAGGATTACCCCAAACAAGAACATATAATTTTACATAAGGCAATATCTTCAGGGTTTTTAACATCAAAACAAAGCCGAACCATCCCTTCTGTTTCTATCACTCGTTGTTTGTTAAACGACTCTTTAGAAAATATTTGC
>JBJXHA010000668.1:0-18630 GCA_046160275.1 Bacteroidia bacterium
TTCAAAGGTATAGAAACATCTTTGAGGGATTTATAATTTTTAATACTAATATTTTGTAACATTTTCTGTTTCCTATCCTTGTAATACTTTTTGAATAATTTCTGCTATTTTTTCAAAGCGCGTAAGCACCGAATTTTTATCAGCAGTTGAGCGAGTAATCGCTTTTTCAAAATCAACGTCTTTAAATAAAGCCTTAAAGTCGCCTATCAAAACTTCTTTTCTAGCAACAAGGGTTTTTTGCTGTTGATTTGAGAGTTCTGAAATTAATACAGTCCAAACTTCAAACAAAGATTTATTAAATTGATAGCGACTGTTGTCTATGATATTTCTGCTAAATAAATGGTTGCCAAAAACTTCCTTTGAAATAAGCAATGCTGTTGAAAAATCCTCTCTTAACACATCCCTATCGTTTTGGGTTATCTTTGCAATTTCTTCCATTGCGCCATCCAAAAACTCATAAAATGGCGAACTATATCGTTGATAATGTTTAAATTTAAACGCAAGAAAGCGTAAAGCCAATTCCCTATCTAACATACGACGAGAAGATATTTTTATATTAGTTGTAAATGCAGGAATATTAGCAAGTTCTTTTACATAATTGGCAGAAATCCCTTGATTAATCGCATGGCGAATTTCTTGGTAATTCAACTGCATTCCTCCTGTATTAATTCGTTCAAATAACCTATACTTTACTTGTTTTGGGGTTCCTGGTCTGATTAAATATAAAACTACTTGTGCGTTTTTTAATGTTCTTTTCATTGCTTCTGGCAATTCCTTATAAGTGATGCCATTAAGCTGTGGTAGAAATTCTAAATCTCTAAGTTTTAATGGATTTTTAGAATCCAAAACAAACTTTCTTAAGGTAGATAATCGCTGCAAACCGTCTATTACTTGCCACCTTGTTTTAATTGCTGTATCAAAATAAAAAGCAGGAAGAGGGAAACGAATTAAAATAGATTCAATTAAACGACTCATTCGTGTAGGACTCCACAAATCCGCAGAACGTTGAAACTCTGTATTCAAATCTATAATTCCTTCCTCTGAATTAACACCCAAATCTTGTTCTAGTGCATCTAAGTCATATTCAAGTTTATAGAGCAAAAAATCCACGTTCTTTTGCTCTACAGAAATCTCAATTTGGCGTGCGTCAAAAGTGCGCTTTTCATTTGCTGAAATTTCTTCTACCAATTCTTCTGGGTCAAAAATCACGGATTCCTCGTGTATTTGTGTAGTATGGTATTCTTGTGTATTTTCTTCCATGTCCTATTTTTTTGCAAAATTAAGGAAAATAGCAGTACAATAAAAATCAAGTGATTACGAAAGGCGTGTTTGACTTATATTTTCTTTAAAATCAATGTACTTAAATGCCTTATCAGCTATCTATTATTGCCTGTATCCCTACTCCTTCACCAATTTCCCTTCATAATTTTCTCTGCCGCCATAAATTTTCACAAGGTAAGTGCCTCGTGGATAAGTGGAAATATCGACATTTACGCTTGCGCCATTTATGTCAGTTTCGAAGAGGAGTGCGCCTTGCATATCGTAAATTTGTACGGTTTTGAAGCCGTAGTCGCTGGTGCTGATGTTTACAATGTTTGTGCTTGGGTTTGGGCGCAAAAGAATGGGACTTTTTAACACTTGTTCCACAGAGAGCGCAAGGTCGTGTACTACTGATGATTTGGCGAGAATCCATTTTTGGGGATCAAATTGCACCGAAGTTACTGTGAAATTGGGGATTATCTCTTCTAATTGTCCGCTAAAAGTATGGTCAAGTACGACTATTGTATCAAGGCCGCCCGCGCCTGACAAGCGAATAGGAATGGGCATTTCAAAAAAGGAAACCGAAGCATGAGAAGGTGTTTGATTGAGTTTGAGAATGACTTTGCCACTCGCTTCTTGATTCCAACGAATTTGATAATTGGGATAACCTTCGCCATAAAACCAATCTGCAAAATGTTCATTTAAATTTTGCCCTGAAATTGCTTCCCAATGTCCTTTTAATTTCGCCACCGAGCCAAATTGATAGGCATTGCTATTGTCTGCCAAATAATTTCTAATCCCTTGAAAAAAGAGCGAATCACCTAATTTCCAACGTAATCCATGTAAAATCATTGCTCCTTTTTGATAGGTAAATCGCCAGTCAAAAATGCGGTTAATGTTGGTCGTATCAGGGCAATAAGCAGAGCCACTCGGAACGGCTGTGATGTAATTTATCGTAGCGGTTTTCCAATTTTGCCAAATCGTAGGCGAACTAAATTGCTCATCAACCAAAGCTGCACAATAGGTCGCAAAACCTTCATTTAGAAATACTTCTGACCAAGAAGGGCAAGTTACTTTATCGCCAAACCACTGATGCGAAAGCTCATGCGCCAATAAACTGCGGTTAAAATCGGTAACAAAAGACATGGTTTGATGCTCCATGCCACCGCCCCAACCAAATTGCGCCTGCCCGTATTGCTCATCTCTAAAGGGATAAGCCCCAAATTTATTTTCAAAAAAAGCCAACACAGGTAATACATTAGGTGTACTTGCTTGCGCTGTTACCAAACTTTCGGGATAAACGTAATTCTCTACCTCCAAGCTGTCTTGTCCATTGACTAAATAATCGCTATATACTTCGTAATTCGTTGTAGCAAAGGCAATTAGATAGGTTGCAATTGGATAACGATGCTTCCAATGATAAACATTATTTGTTCCTTCTACCCAATTTCCAAGCAATTTTCCATTTGCCGCCACCTTATTTGGGGCAGTTGTGCGCACAATCATCTCCACAGAATCGGCTTTATCGCTCAAAGTTTGCTTACATACCCACCAATCTTTTGCACCATAAGGGCAGGACATTGTCCAAATTACGGGTGCGCCATTGTGTGTGGTTACTTTGAAGGATTCAAAACCCGTAGCCACAGGTGCGCCATGATACCAAACGCTGATGCTATCTAAGTTATTGGTGGCTAAATTGGTAGGAAAATTAAATTGATGTTGGTTATTCGTTAAGGCGGAATGTGTAAGGCTAAGTCCTTGATATTTAGCCGAATCTATCGTTAAAACATTGGCAATATCAAACACAATTTGTTGAAAATTACTTGCTGTGGGGACAAAATAAGTAGTGATTTTTCCATGAATATAATTCACCGCAGGGTTCACTTGCAATTCCATGCGATAATATTTTACATCATAATCTGCCGTAGCGGTGGCAGTCTGCTCCGTTTTTAGCAAATTTTGTTGAAAAATAGCTCGAAGTTTCTCACTTTCAATGAGTTGTTGCATATCGTGGGATTGCGCAAAAGTAAAAACAGAGACAAAAATGCAAGCGATAAAAAGAAAATGTTTCATATATAATATAGTGAATAGTTAAGAATGAATAGTGAATAATTGAAATTAATTGATAATCAGGTGTTTAAATAGTGGTTGTTGTGATTTTCCACCCATTTGTACTTAATGAACAATAAATCAACATTTTATACTTCACTTGGGGTAAAATTTCTCATTTTTTAGCGAGGGAATTAATTCCCTCGCTAAAAAATGAGAAATTTTACGAAAGGCTTAAGAAAAATTAGCCCGTTTTCATGATAACTTATGTCCCTGCCCAATTTCACAATTCCTACCCTTTCATGGGCAAATAAATCGTTACTTCTGTCCCTTCGACCTCGCCTGCTTCGTTTTTAAGTTCGTGAATTTGAACTGAATAGTCTTTGCCTGTAAGGTTAGCAAAAAGTTTTAGGCGGTCTTTGGTAATTTGCATTCCTTTAGATACGTGGTCGGAGGGGCGGTCTGCACGCATTTTTTTACTCGCCTCAATGCCGATGCCATTATCTTTAATAGAAACAAGCAGCGTTTCTTCGTCTTTTTGCAAAATGCTTACGATAATTTTCCCTTGTTTTTCCAAAGGCATGATGCCATGTTTTATCGAATTTTCGACAAAAGGCTGCAAAATCATCGGGGGAATTTGGGTGCTAGGCGAATCCAATTCATCTTCTAAATCAATGAAATAGGAAAATTTATCTTGAAAACGCATTTTTTCGAGCGAAAGGTAAAGTTTTAGGCGTTCTACCTCATCTTTCAAGGAAATAAACTCACTTTTGCTACTGTCGAGGTTCATGCGCACAAGTTTGGCAAAATTTCCCAAAAATTTGGTTGCGGTGAGTTTGTCTTGCGAGTGAATAAAATATTGAATGGATTGCAAGGCATTAAAGGTAAAATGCGGGTTCATCATGGCATACAAAGCCTGATGTTCCAATTGCAGCATTTCTGCTTGGTCTTTCATTTTTTGTTGCTCTTGCTTTTGCTTCATGCGCGATTGAATAGAAAGCCAAATCAAGTAACCAATCGCGCCAACCACAAGAATACAAGCCAAAATAAACCACCATTTTTGCCAATAAGGAGATTCAATTTTAAAAGAAAAAGGTTTTGCTTCGTCCCATTCGATTTGGTCAAGTGAAGAACGCACCAAAAAAGTATATTTTCCTGGCTCTAAATTATTATAAGTCGCAAAAGTTTGAGAAGTAACGGGTTGCCAAGCCGTATCAAAACCCACCAATTGAAACTGATAACGCACTGCCGCAGGATTTTGATGAGAAATTCCAATAAAATCAAAGGTTAAGTGATTTTGGTTATAAGTTAAACTAAAATTGACAGGCAACTGCGTATTTTTATCCAAACTATCGGGGCGAATGTCCCAATCTGTAAGCTCTCGAAAAAAGAGGCGAACATTGGTAATATGCGTAATTGGTTTTAATTTTTTCTCATATTGCGTAGAATCATTGGGAAAACAAGCCGCCCCCGTAATTGTTCCCATCCACACATTTCCCTTGCTATCTTGAAAGGCAGCATTGGCATTACACTCTACATTGGGCAAGCCATCGGTTGTGGTAAAATGTTCGGGGTGTAGCGTTCTGTCTTGATAATAGCGCGCCAAATCTAAGCGATACACACCATTATTTGTACCTACCCATAATTTATAAGGGCTACTGAACACCATAGAAACGACATCATTGGCGGCGGCAGAGGCATTTTTATCCATGTCAATCACTTCCCATTTTTTTTCATTCCATACAGAAAGCCCTTTGCGCGTTGCCAACCAAATCCAACCTCTTGCATCTTCTCGAATACTCAGAATGCAATTATCGCTCAAACCATCGCTCATTGAGTAATGTTCTGTGGTTTGATTTTCTTCTTTAAAATTTTTGAAGCAATTCAATCCATTGGCAGTTCCCACCCACACATAGCCCCTACGGTCAGGGTAAATAGCATACACACTGTTATCGCTCAACCCCTCATTCGTAGTAAAATAATGAAAATCAGTCCCATCCCACACCACAATGCCATTATTTGTACCTATCCAAATGTTTTTATACTGGTCTTCGGCAATCGAATAACAAACATCGGTACGTAAACCCGTTTGTGCTGTCAAATTATAAAAACGGCTGCCATCGTAGCGGCTCACCCCTTTCGAATAAGTGGCGAACCAAAAGTTTCCTTTGCTATCCTTAAAACTATAACAAATGTCATTTCCCACTAATCCCTCTTTGGTTGTGATACTTTTGATGCCATTTTCACTCAGTTGATTGATGCCTGCGAAAGTACTCAGCCAAATGTTGCCGCTTTTGTCCTCCAAAAAAGATTTTGCAATGTTATTCGTCAGTCCATTTGAAGTATTGTAAGTTTGAATAATGGCAGAACGCACCTTAAATAAGCCCACGCCATCAGCCCCAATCCATACATTTCCTTCTCGGTCATAAAAAGTAGCGGTAACATTATTATTTTGATTCCAACCATTTGCCGAAAATTCAGAAAAATTGTTTTTGTAATAGCGCAACATTCCTGTTTCTGTGCCGAACCAAATTACCCCATTTTTTTCACGACAAATGCTATGAATAATTTTATTTGCGAGGGAATGTTGTTCTGAAAGGTTTTGCACTTGTTGGTTTTCATATTTCCAGACCCCTTTTTGTGTGGCAAGCCAGCAAGTATTTGTACCTTCTAAAGAAATGTCTTGAATGGCCACGTTTTCTGTCCCCGCAATCACTTTAAAATCGGTTTCGCCTTGTTTGCGCACAAATAAGCCTTCATTTGTGCCTAAATACATATCACCCAACACATTTTGCACAATTTTATTAATCTCATTAGGAACAGCCGTTTGCTCTGCACTCACCTTGCCATTTTGATATTTATGCAAACCTGCGTCTTTTGTGCCTATCCAAATGGTATTCTTTTTATCGCAAAATAAAGCCCGAATTTCTATGGATTGATCATTTTCAGCCAAAGGAAGCAGATGAAAACGCCCACCATCAAACCAAGTCAATCCCTTATCAGCCCCAATCCAAATATTGCCTAAATTGTCTTCTATAATCGTTTTTATCCACAAACCTGCCGCACTGTTATCTTTTGGGAAAGGCAAAAAACTATGCCCATCAAAGCGGCAAACGCCTCGATGTGTTCCTAACCAAAGATAGCCTTTTTTGTCTTGAAAAATTGCACCTACCTGCGATTGAATCAAGCCTTCACCCACAGAATATGCCGAAACACTATACATTTGGGCAAATACAGGTTTCTCAAAGAGAAAAAATAAGAGGCTACAAAAAATAACGATGCTTTTAATCTGCTGCATATTAGGTGCGATGATGAAAGTAATGCACAAAGCTACCAAGAAATAGCATTTTTTGCAAAAATGACATTCTAAAAGTATATTTTAACTTTTATTAACGGAATTTAACCCTTAAATGCTGAAAATTTCAATAAAAATACAGAACTTAGCGCACTCATTTTTTTGCACCGCAAAATAAAGAAATTATAACACTTCAATATAATGAATTACAGACAGTTGAACAACATCGGCGGCTGGTTGGCATTTGCAATTAGTTTCATCGTGTTCTTTATGACGATGGCTCCGACTGCCAGCTTTTGGGACTGTGGAGAGTTTATCGCCTGCTCCAACGAATTGGAAGTTCCACATCCACCTGGCGCACCATTCTTTTTGCTCTTAGGGCGGATTTTCGCCATGCTTGCGCCTAATCCTGAAAAAATAGCCTTATTTGTAAACATGCTAAGTACGCTTGCAAGTGCAGCTACTGTTTTGTTTACCTTTTGGATTACAACCACTTTTGCGAAACGCATGGTGCTTGAAAAAGACCAAGAAACCCCTGATTTCGCACAAACCGTAGTAATTTTGGCTTCGGGTATGGTTGGGGCTTTGTGTTGTGGTTTTGCAGATTCTTTCTGGTTCTCTGCCGTTGAGTCAGAGGTATATGCGATGAGTTCTTTCTTTACTACGGTAGTAATTTGGGCAATGCTTAAATGGGAAGAACGCGCAGACCGTCCAGGTAACGAAAAATGGTTGGTATTGATTGCCTATTTAATTGGGCTTTCTATTGGTGTCCATCTTTTGAACTTGCTTACAGTTCCTGCTTTGGCAATTATGTATTATTTCAAAAAATACAAATTCTCTTGGCAAGGTTTCTTGACAGCAGGCGCAATAAGCATAGTCATTTTGGGGGTAATTCAATATGGAATTATCATCTTTACCTTTGACATCGCCTTGTTTTTCGAGAAATTCTTGGTCGGAACGATTTCTTCTGCTGAAGAAACTGGTTTAGGTTTGCCTTTCGGTTCAGGTATGGCTTTGTTTATGGTTTTGTTGGTAGGGGGCTTAATTGCGTTGGTTTGGTACAGTGTAAAAACCAACAATTCCCTTATGAACACTGCCGCTATTGCCACGATTGTTGTTTATTTTGGCTTGGCTTCTTATGCCATGATTCCGATTCGTTCTGGGGCAAATCCTCCGATTGATGAGAATGACCCTGAAAACGTAATTTCTTTCCTTAGTTATATGAAACGCGAACAATACGGTGATCGTCCTTTGTTTCGTGGGCCTCAATACACAGCACAACCTACAGGCGTAGAGGAAACAGGAAAAGAATATGTAGTAGAAAAAGGCAAAAATAAATACGTAGAAGTAGGAAAGAAAATCCGCTACGAATACGCTGCCGAAGACATGAAAACTTTGCCACGTATGTGGGAAAGAGGGCGTTATAATTCGGGTCCACATGGTTATTATCAATATGTAACAGACAAAGGTCCCGATTCTTCGCCTAATAGTCCGGGTGATGATAACCCTTCGGGTTTAGACAATATGCGCTTTTTGTTTGGCTATCAACTATATCACATGTATATCCGCTATTTTCTGTGGAACTATGCAGGGCGTGAAAGTGATGTGCAGGACTGTGCTTATGAAAGTGGGCTTAATTATGGAAGAAATGGACGTATGCCTGCCGCGATAAAAAATGATGCCAGCAAAAATCATTATTATTTCCTTCCTTTGATTTTAGGAATCTTAGGAATTTTTTGGCAGGCTAAAAAGCGCGAAACAGATGCGATTGTTGTAGGTTTGTTGTTCTTCTTTACAGGTATTGCGATTATCTTGTATCTGAATCAATATCCGATGCAACCGCGTGAGCGTGATTATGCCTTTGTGGGTTCTTTTCAAACCTTTGCGATTTGGATTGGCTTGGGCGTTGTTGCCTTATATGAAATATTCTATCGTTACCTAAAAAATAACTCGGCTTATGTTTCGGCAGCTTTGGGTTTGGTTGCACCTGCTTTGTTGGTGGGACAAAATTACAAAGACCACTCTCGTGCGGGGAATTATGTTTCGCCTGATTCTGCTTATAATTTGTTAAATTCTTTGGAGAAAAATGCCGTTCTTTTTACCAATGGTGATAATGACACTTTCCCGCTTTGGTATTTGCAAGAAGTAGAAAATGTTAGACCTGACGTGCGTGTATTGTGTTTGAGTTATGTAAATACCGATTGGTACATCAATCACATGAAGCTGCAAATGAATCAATCTCCGCCGCTTCCGATAACCATGCAGCCGAAAGAATATACAGGAACTGAGCAACAAGCGAAGTTTTTCCAAAGCAAAACCCTCAACGTTGACCTTCCTGCGGATAAAGATGCCTTGTTGAAAGCGGGTATTTTGAATGAAAAAGAAGCAGCAACCGTAGAAAGTCCGATGAAATGGACAATCAAAACACGCAAAGAAGGAGGCGGAAACTTGTTGATGCTTGCAGATTTGTTGATTAAAAACTTGATAGAAAATGTAGCAAAACAAGGTTGGACTCGCCCAATTTATTTTGCAAATACCGTTTCTCCTAGCAGTTTTGTTGGTTTGGATAATAATTTACGTCAAGAAGGTTTGGCATATCGCGTATTGCCGATTAAAGCTACTAGCCGCCCTGACAGATATGACCCTTTCACAGGAACTGTTCGCCAAGACTTGACTTTCGAGGCTTTGACTAAGAAGTTCAAATACAGAGGTTTAGCAGATAATAGTGTTTATTATGATGAAAACATTCGCCGCATGATTGGGAATTATTATAATACGTTTTATCGTTTGGCAAATAGTTATTTTACTGAGGCAGAAGATTTAACCAATCCTCAACCACAGCCTATTCCTAACCCAAATAATCCGAATGAATTGATTATGCCACCCCCAACAAGTGATGTAAAAGTGGCTACACCAGAGGCAAAACAACAAGCGGAGGCACTTATGGCAAAAGCGAAAGAAACAATGGCACATGCTGAAAAAGCTTTCCCTTATACCGTGGCGCAACCTGACGCATATTATTTGGTGAAATTCGGCATTATGTTCGATAAATTGGGAGATAAGGCAAAAGCTGACCAGTATTTTAAAGCTGCACGTGAAGCAACCATTCCTATTATTGATTATTATTCACAAGAAAACCTATACAATGGACGTGAGAGCGAAGATTTATTGGCTTTGCGTTTGTTAGGCGATTATTTGCGTAATGTGAAGAAGGATAAAAAAGCTGCCGATGATTTTGAGAACTCAATTTCTCCGCGTGTAAGAGCGCGTATGATGGGTGAAATGCAAATGGACGGGGCTGAGTAATTATAGGGAAGAATGAATAGTGAAAAATAAGATTAGATTCTCTCATTTTTCACTTATTCACATCTGGATATAAAAAAGATGTTCCAAATTCCTTTGTGGATTTGGAACATCTTTTTTTATGCTACTATTTACTCCTGCTAGATAAAGTAAAACGGAAACTACCGCTTTTAGCAATAGTTTCCGTTTCTTCTTTTATTCAGATGGGCGAATTACTCGTCCCATTTTTTGGTTCTAAAATCAGCGGCAAGCATGGTATCATTTTGAAAAGGAACGATTCTCTCCAATTCATTTAACACCTTTTGATTCAATACATTCGAGTATTGACGCTCCATGTATTCTTTATCTTTTTTGATGTTACTGAAAACCATTTCCTCATCCATATATTGCCCTGTTTGCGCAATTACAGACTGAATATTTAAACGAATAGCATCATCAATTTCTTGACGGCTAGGCAATACTTCAGGGTTATCTTTTTTGATTTTCCCTTCAATCATTTCCCAACAAAAGCTATTACGATAATCTTTATAAGCATCTTCGATGTTTTCGTCAGTCAATTTGCGGTCAGCTTCATTTTTTTGTTGCTCTTCAAACAACAACCAACGTTTCAAAAAGTCATCAGGCATTTCGAATGAATTTGCTTTCAACAAAGCGTTTCTCAGTTGAAAATCAAATACTTTTTTCGACTCATTATTATAGGCACCTGTCACGTTCACGCGCAATTTCTCACGAAATTCTTCTTCTGTCTCCACTTTTTCGCCTAATACTTTTTCGAAAAATTCGCCATTCAATTCCGCAGGTTGTGTGCGAGAAATACGTTTTAAGGTAAAAATCGTTTTTTGTCCACGGAAAGCATCAATCGCTTCTTGGTTCATCAAATTAGACGCAAGCATTTCTTCTTCTGAATCAAAAGCAGAGAAAATATCCATTTCCGCTTTGTCATCTACTTTGAAACCATAATAAGGTTGGAAAAACGCTGGTTTTTTGATACGCACGCCGCTAAGTGCCACCATGCGCTCAAAAGCACCCTCACCTTCAATCACTTCGCCTGCTTCATTTGCCAAAGCTAATGAACCAAACAACCAATCATTTTCAATTACCTCATCAGCAGGAACAGAAGAGCCATGACGATTTCTCCACTCCTCAATTTCCGCATCAAGCGTTGCATCATCAACTTCCACCGAATAGCGAACAAGCGGAGGGTTTAGGTCTGTATTTAATTCAAAACTAGGAGCTAATCCAATTTCAAACGCCACATTTATCGAAGTATTGCAATCTGCCGTTACTTCATCTTCTTTGAAGGCGAGTGTTTGCAAAGGACGACCTAAAATATCTAAAGAATTTTCTTTAATGTACTCAAAAAGACCATCAGTTGCCACTTGCATCACAGTATCTAAGGCAATTGCTTTTCCTGCCATGCGTTTTACCATTCCTAACGGAGCCGTGCCTGGTCTAAAGCCCGGAACATTTACCCTTTTGGCATAAGTTCTTAATTCTTTGTCCACTTTCCCCTTGTAATCCTCTGGTTGAATCGCAATGTTCACGATTGCGTTCAAAGGGTTTGTGTATTCAGCTTGAATATTCATCTTGATTGATGTGTGAATTTTTAAGGTTAGAAAAAATATGATAAACTAAAAACCTTCGCAAAGGTCTTAATTAACCTCTACAAAGGTTTGTAGAAAAATACCACATTGAAACTTGTGCGGGCGGAGGGACTTGAACCCCCATGCCTTGCGGCGCTAGATCCTAAGTCTAGTGCGTCTGCCAATTTCGCCACGCCCGCATACTTTTTGTGAATCGCGGTGCAAAGGTAAGAACCTTTTTAGGAAAACCAAAATCTTTTTACATTTTTTTATGCGTAAATGTACGATTTTTTTATTTAAGGAGGCTAAAATCAGATTTTACCCTCACTTATTTCAATTTATCCTTCAAATATTTTCTAGTATGCGAGGCTTCTACGCTTAATAAGCCTTCAGGTGTACCTTGATATACAACCTCGCCCCCTTTCATTCCGCCTTCGGGTCCAATGTCAATCAACCAGTCGGCGCATTTAATTACATCAAGATTATGCTCAATAATCAGCACCGTATTTCCTTTTTCAACCAATTGATTGATGGCGTACAAAAGTTTTTTGATGTCGTCAAAATGCAAGCCCGTAGTAGGTTCATCAAAAATATAAAAAGTACCAACTACATTTTTTTGCGCTAAAAAGTAAGCCAACTTCATACGTTGTGCCTCACCGCCAGAAAGCGTATCTGTACTTTGCCCCATTCTCAAATAGCCCAAACCCACTTTTACCAATAAGTCTAGTTTCTCGGCAATTTTAGGCTGTCCTTGAAAAAAGGTGAGGCCTTCGGTAATCGTCATATTTAGCACTTCATAGATGTTTTTTCCTTGAAAAGTTACATCTAATACATTTTTTTTGAAGCGTTTACCACCACAGGCTTCGCATAATAATTCGACATCAGGCAAAAATTGCATTTCTACGACAATGTTGCCGTCTCCCTTACATTCATCGCACCTGCCGCCTTCTACGTTAAACGAAAAAGAACCTACGGTTAAGCCTTTGATTTGTGCCAGCTTTTGGTTGGCAAACAACTCTCGAATGTGGTCATAGGCTTTGAGATAGGTAACAGGATTGGAGCGAGAGGAGCGAGAAACAGGCGATTGATCCACCATTTCTATTCCTTGAATCATTTTTACTTCTCCTGTTAAATCGGCAAGGTCGGCACTTTTTTCAAAAGATTCGCCAAGATGTTTTCTAATTGCTTGATACAAAATGCCTTGCACTAAGGTGGTTTTTCCTGAACCACTTACGCCTGTAACAATCGTCAAGGCTTGTAAAGGAATTTCTACGCTAATATTTTTTAGGTTATGTAAATTCGCATTTTCAATTTGAATAGCATTACGTTTTGGTCGGCGTTGATTTGGCACTGCAATTTCATCTCTTCCAGATAAATATTTTCCCGTCAAACTGTCGGAACTTAAAATCTTATCATATTTTCCATTAAAAACGACAGTTCCGCCCCATTCTCCTGCACCATAGCCCATGTCAATAATTTGGTCGGCGTTCTGCATCACACTTTCATCGTGTTCTACCACAATTACCGTATTTCCCTTATCGCGTAAAGAAGCCAAAATCGAAATTAACCTATCCGTATCGCGGGGGTGCAAACCAATGCTCGGCTCATCTAAAATATACATTGCGCCCACAAGTCCGTTTCCCAAAGAGGTAGCCAAGCGAATCCGTTGCATTTCGCCTCCAGAAAGCGTAGCCACTTTTCGGTTTAAGGACAAATAGCCCACGCCCACACGATTCAAATAATCTATGCGAGAAAGGATTTCGCTCAAAATGCGTTTGGCAATTTTAGCATCATATTCTGAAAATGTCCAAGCTTTTACCACCACTTGCAATTCATCGAGTTGCATAAAAAGCAAATCATGAATGGAATAGCCGTTGATTTTTACATAAGAAGCATCTTTGCGAATACGTGAACCCTTGCAACTTGGACAAGTTGTATAGCCACGATAGCGGGCAACCATCACACGATATTGAATTTTATGCACTTGCGTTTCGAGGTATTTGAAAAAAGGGTAAATGCCAAATACCTTTTCTGTTCCATTCCACAGTAATTCCTTTTGTTCAGGACTTAATTGATTATAAGGTTTATGAATAGGAAACTTCAATTTGCTGGTAACTTTGATAAAATCATTCAAATATTCGCTCATTACCTCACCCCGCCAAGGAGCTACCGCATTTTCATATAAGGACAATTTTTTATCAGGAATGACCAAATCTTCATCAACGCCCATCACTCTCCCAAAGCCTTCACATACAGGACAAGCTCCATAAGGATTATTAAAACTAAAAAAATGGGGGGTTGGTCGCTCGAATATCATTCCATCAGCTTCGAATAGTTCTGAAAAAGAAACAGCAGATTGTCCAATAATTTGGACAAAACATTTGGACTGTCCTTCTTGATAGGCAGTTTGTACACTATCAGCTACACGTCCACGGAAGTTGTGTAGGTCATTTTTTTCTACAATAAACCTATCAATTAACAAGTAAAACTCGCTTTTTTCGGCAATTTTGGGGTTTTCTAACAAGTCTTCTATCTCTTCTATGCGGTTATTCTCCCAAATTCGGGTAAAACCCTTCTGTAAGGTCAGCTCTAATTCTGCTTTGTAGCCTTTACTACGCACTTTAATAGGGGCAAATATCACTACAGGTGAATTATCTGCTTGTTCGAGTATGTAGTCCACAATATCAGACACAGAATTAGATTTGACTATATTATTAGACACAGGAGAATATGTTTTGCCTATTCTTGCATACAGTACTTTTAAATAGTCATATATCTCGGTAACAGTGCCAACAGTAGAGCGAGGGTTGGCATTACTCACCTTTTGTTGAATCGCCATTGCAGGGGAAATGCCTTGAATATAATCCACGTCAGGCTTCTCCATTCTGTCCAAAAACTGCCTAGAATACGCGCTGAGGCTCTCTACGTAGCGTCTTTGCCCTTCTGCATAGAGGGTGTCGTAAGCCAAAGAGGACTTGCCAGAACCGCTAACTCCCGTGATTACCACGAGTTTATTGCGCTCAATTTCTACGGTTACATTCTTTAAATTATTGACTCTGGCATTATTTATGAAAATATTTGTCATATCAAGGCGATTAAAAATAAAAAAACTGCTAATAATTCAAAAGATGTCAAAAAGTAACAAAGAAAACGGCACAAATTTGTTAAAATTTTCTTAAAAATTGTTTTTTGGCATAGAAAATGAAAAAGGTATAATAGAAAACGAAAAAAAGTGTGATAGATTTCAAAAAAATAGCACGCTTCTTTTCAAATAAAAAAGGCAACAAGGACTAAATAATTTCTCAACCAGCATAATCAATGTTCTTACCCTTTTATTTTGTTTACCATTATGTTACACTTTTTAACTGACATTCATGTGTTGTTGTTGATTATCGTAAGCGGCTTTTGTTTGTATGTAGCTACAGAAAAACAAACCCACAATGACACCGAATGAATGAGGCATCAAAAACAGAGATAAAACAATTTGCAAACGAATTAGTTCGATTCTAACAAATGTAGTTTCTCTCTTTTTTCAAGGTTTTGTTTTAACACCACACACAAGTTCATTTCTGCGGCTTTCGCAACGAGTTTTGTACTAAACAGCTACGAAACTTGCAGGAGGGCTTGTGCTTTTATCACCAAAATATTCTCTTCTCTCTCAAAATTTTAGCATTCGCAACTTTTATTTCATTCATCTCTTATGATTAGCGCACAAAAAGAATTATCAAGATTAAACGATATGACGCTGGTTCAAGCGTTTATGGACGGCAATGATAAATGTTTTAACGTACTATTGGCACGTTATAAATCTAAAATTTTCACGACCATTTACTTAATTGTCAAAGATAGAGACATCGCCGAAGATTTATTTCAAGATGTGATGATGAAAATTGTGCGCATGATTCGTGCTGGGAAATACAATGATGAAGGAAAATTTTTGCCTTGGGCTGCACGTATTGCGCGTAACTTGGCGATTGACTATTTTAGAAAAAATCAACGCGCTCCTTTTCAACGCGAAACAGAAGATTATGAAACCTTGGCAAAATTAGGAAAAAGCGAAGGAGGAGCCGAAGAAAATATAATAAAAGATGAAAATGCTCGTTATTTAAGAGTATTGATTCAACAATTGCCCGACAAACAAAGAGAAGTTTTAGTTATGCGTAGTTATGCAGATTTAAGCTTCAAAGAAATTGCCGAACTAACCAATGTAAGCATCAATACCGCACTCGGAAGAATGCGTTACGCCTTGATTAATCTAAAAAAATTGGCCGATGATGCGGGATTCACTCAAAAATACCAAGACTACTTCTTGGACTAAACAGTTAGCACGTTTCTTTCAGGGAGAAATGTCAGAAATTGAACATGCAAATTTTGTTCAGCTTCTTTATCGCAACCCTAACCTTTGGGCGCAATACCTGGATATGCTAGAAAGTGCAGAGGAGAATGATTTGCCTTTGTTAGAGCCGTCAGACAGCAGTGTGGAATGGATTGAACGCATGACACAAGCAAAAAAAACGGACAAGTGTGCGAACAAGACAAAACAGTCAACAGTAAGCAGTGAACAGTAAACAGTACTTTGCTAACTGTTCACTGCTTACTGACAACTGAAAAAATAGAATGTTGCTCATCATAATTATATCTTATTGAAATGGTAAAGCATCTCCTTGCGAAAAGGAGGTGCTTTGTTTGCTTTTTATTGGGAAAAAGCAAAAGACTGTGTAACTTTGTGGACTAAGTTTTCTAATTAAGGTAACTATTTCATTATGCTAACCATCAAACAAGCGCAAAAAACGATAGATGAATGGATTCAAACTTATGGGATTCGTTATTTTTCGGAGTTGACGAATACCGCAATTTTAATGGAGGAAGTAGGGGAAGTTGCGCGAATTATGGCGCGAAAATATGGGGAACAATCTTTTAAAGAAAGTGATAAAGAGGTGAACCTCGCAGATGAAATGGCAGATGTTTTGTTTGTGTTGATGTGTCTTGCCAATCAAACGGGGATAGATTTGGAGGAAGCTCTTGCTAAAAATTTGGATAAAAAAACCAAAAGAGATAAAGAACGTCATGCAAATAACGAAAAACTTTTTTAAGCTGCTACCTTTTTCGCTTATCCTATTAGGCGTGTTATTTTCGTCAACTACTTTTTTTCAAAAAGATAGGCCTCCTAATGATTGCCGCCGTCAGCCTGCCTTTATGAGTAAACAAGGTTTTGACCTTTCGAGAAGTGCATTGAGTACTTCTGAGCGCAAACAAATGGGCTTGGTAATGATTGAAATGGAAAATGGAAATGACCCGAACAGCAAGCGAACACGTATTTATCAACATCCTTCGTGGGACGATGCAGGTTATTTGGGTCCTTTTATTATTGACGCAGTAGGCGAGGTCATTGTCGCGCCTGTACCTGTGATTAATTGGCTACACAATCCGCCCGAAGAGCAGAACACTTTGTATAAAGTGAATGGCGCGACAGGACAACTCTATAAATTGATGAAATTACCGATGGCTGCTCCGCTTTCTCATCATAATCCTTATGGTTTATTGGGCTTGGCTTATGATTGCGATAATCAAACTGTGTATGCGACTTCGGTGGCGGGCTCTACTAGAACAGTAGAATGTGGGCGTATTTTTCATGTCAATATCAATACACAAAAGGTTCTTTCCCAATTAGATAGCGTTGATGCGATGGGAATTGTTGTGGGGAATTTACAAGGTGAAAAACGCGTATATTTTGGCAAAACAAGAACAGGCGAAATTATGTCCATTAAAGTAGATGAAAACGGAGATTTTGTAGGAAAAGCACGCACCGAATTTTCTTTAGAGGGAGTCGGCACACGCGGCGATGACAAAGCACGAAAAATTCGTATCAATGCACAAAATGAACTCATCATCACAGGTGCAGAATTTTATTATAACCTTACTGCACCCACTGAAAAGCAAGAAAGCGTGTATATTTTTAAATTTGATATGAATAGAAATCGCTGGGTAAGAACGCAGTAGATTGTCGTTTTACTAAAATAAAGTCAGCCCTTCGTTTAAAAAAGTAGGTCTTTTTACGGAAAGTTCAAGCTTCGCATTTAACTTTTCCAAAAAATAATCGGCAATTGTTGGCGCGAGGGAGTTGTCAGGTTCATGAGCAAAAAAGTAGAGTTTTTCTAAGCCTTGCTTTTTCCAAACAAAAATGCGTTCCACCCATTCGTCAATTCGCTGATAATCAGATGTATGCAATTCATTTCCCACAAATCGAATCATTGCAGTAGCATTGGTAAGGTTGGCATGAGAAACATCTCGCCTACCTGCCACATCTGTAATCACCGTAGCCACGTCAAAAGATTCTAGCAAATCGCAAGCGCGGTCATCTAGTTTTTGCGCAGCAAACCAAGACGGGTGGCGAAATTCAATCGCCAAAGGAAGATGTTCGGGTAGTTTTGCCAAAAAGTCAGTTAAAATAGGCAAGGAACTTATCCCAAAAGTAGGAGCCAACTGAATAAACATACACCCCAATTTTTCTCCCAATTTTGCCACCTGTCCTAGAAAATAATCCGTTTTTTCTTGGCAGTTGTATAATTTATAATAGTGCGAAATTTCTTGCGGAAATTTAGGGCAAAAAAGAAAATCTTTGGCTGTACTATGTTTCCAATTATGCAAAGTCGCGTCATTTGGCGTACGATAATGCGTAACATTCAGCTCAATCGTAGCAAATTGTCGGCTATAATGATAGAGATAATCCGCAGCTTTCGTTCCTTTGGGATAAATTTTCCCATTCCATTCTGCCACGCCCCACACAGGGCAGCCCACATACACCGCCAATTTTTCCGCAGCTTTTCCACCCAAAACAGCAAGACTTCGCTCACTAAGTGGTGCGAGCGAAAAGTCCACATTTTCAATATTTTCTAGTTTCCCAAATTCCATTTTAGCCTTTCCCTTTCTTTTTTATCGGAAATTTTACCACAGGCGGCACAGGTGTGAGTGGCTTTTTCACATACAAAGCATCGTCATTTGGCGTAGGCACACGCTTTTTTTCGGCAATTTCTTCTTCAAATAACAATTCAATGCTCTCTACCCGAATTTTGGCATCGTTATTTGGAGTCGGAAACGTAATTTCGCATAAATAGTTTTTGTTACCAATCGGAAAATTAA
>JBJXHA010000669.1:0-6015 GCA_046160275.1 Bacteroidia bacterium
TCTTGGGAAAGTATTTTATTTTCATTGTGTTCCTACTATTTTTTGCAATAGGTTTTGGAAAAAAGCCTGCTAAAAAGTCGCGTACCCAACATTCCAAACATTTGATTTTGCCCAAAGCAAAAAGGAAGGCTCGCACAGGAAAAGTTAGGCCTTCTGTGGTGCGAAGAGCCGTTGTTAAAAAGGCAAATCCAAGCACAAATGTTGCTTCCAAGCAAGCAGTTTGGGAACCTGACGCGATTTGGACAATAGACGGAACTATTTTTGACAAAGAATTAACGCCCAAAAATAGCGAAGATAAAGAATTAAAAGCAGGTTTAACTTATTTGTGTAAGCGAATGGAGGCAGCTCAACTCCTTGATTCTGTTACTTTTATGGCAGATGACAAGCTAACTTTACCCCTAGCAGCAATGAAAGAGGGCAAGCGTTATGTTGTATATTCGCCCACAAAATTAAATTCTCCGCAACTCAAAAAACAACTTTCAGGCATTGTGTATCAAATGACGCATCACGCACTCAATCATACCGCAAAAGAAGATGCAAATGAGATGATGTTGGAAGCTGATTCCACCTTTGCTTATTGGCAATATACAGCTAAAGCTATGGTTAGTAGCCGATACCGCACTTTTTTGATTGATTCTTTACCCGTAATAGACAGTTTGGATATTCCCACAAAAGAAGAGCGTAAAAATGCGTTGGCTTTAGGAAAAAAAGCAGCAGAAGAACTAAAAGTTCCTCCCAAAACAGCAGCTTTTTTAAAAGAAAGCAGAGAAGAAGCCGCTCGCCTACAAAAAAGAAAAAAAGGGGTATTTGCGATCCTATTTTTAGGGCTTGTAATTCTCTTGGGTGGTGTTACCTATCTTTTCACAAGAAAGATATAAGTAATGGATAATCAATAATGGAATTAACTTGCTTATTATCAATATTTTAAATAACAATACTAACATAAATTAATTCTTACCAAATACTTATTAACTAATAATATTAGCTCATCCCCAATCTTCGTATTTTCACCTTTATATATTTTCAATCAAGGAGACAGGTAGTCCCGTCAATTCCGAAATTTCCTCATAAGGCATACCTTTTTCCTTCATTCGTTTTGCGATTTCTATTTTACCTTGTTCCAAGCCCTGTTCCAAGCCTTTTTTTAATCCATCTTTCTCAGCAGTTTCAGTTGCTTGTTTAAAGCCAATGTAATTCAAACGACTCTTTTCGTAATCCTCTCGCTGGGCTTTTGTCATTTTTGCCAGCTCTGCGACAGTAAATGCTTGTTGAAATACTTCCTCGTTTAAAATTTGAGGAATTTCTTCAAACTTTTCTAAATTCTTTAAAAAATAAGCCCATTTATCAAACTTATCAGTTAATTCATTCTCTGTTTTTTTAAAAGCTGGCATTTGCAAATAAATTAGCCCTAACTTATCATAGAAAAGTTCATTTTTTTGGTCTTTTAGTGTGACAAAACGATAAAACTCTGCCGTTTTTTTATCTTCATACCAAAAATCTAATACGGCAATAAAATAAACAGCACTTAATTCAAAGCTCCATTCTTTCTGTTTCGCCTGCTCTCGAATCGGGTAACTCAAATAATACAAAGACCTATCTTTAAAAAAATCTACTTTTGCCTTTTGCATTTCCACGATAAAACGCTCTCCACGAGAAGAGATGCAATGAATATCGAAAAAAGCCTTTCGTTCTTCTTGTGTATCAGGTAATTTTTCTACATTTTGAAATGTTAAATCCGCAATTTGGTGATGTTCTGGTAATAATTGATTTAAAAAACTTTTCAATAAATTCTTGTTACCTTCTTCTCCAAAAAGTTTTTTAAAACCAAAATCTGTATATGGATTGATATATTTTGCCATGTTTTTGAAATCATTAAGATCTAAACACAAAGATAATCAATCTTTCGAATTTTGGCTAACATTTCTCGTTTTTCATAAAATGTTTTATCGTGTCAGGAGAGCTAGGAAGCTATTTTCGGGCTGGAAAGAAGGCTTGCGAAAGAAGGAAATTAATAGCTTAAGAATATTTTCAGAATTTAATAAACTAAAATCCATGGTTTTGTCTGTCTGCCTAATTCAAAAAGCCTAAACAATCGTTGTTTCAAAAGGTTAATTGTATGGATTAATTTCATTTAGGGCTTCGCCGCTTTTATGAGTTTAAAAATAAAGGCTTAATAATCAGTCAATAAGAAACCATTAAATATGACAACCATCATCGCAATCATTGAAATTAGCATCTTTCTTCTTCTTTCAGGAATACACTTTTACTGGGTATTTGGCGGAAAATGGGGGACAGATGCAGTGTTTCCAACTACGGACGATACAATAAAGGTTGCTATGCCTGGTATAATCCCAACGCTAACAGTAACTTTGGGACTTTTGTTTTTTGGATTTATCGTGTTGGCTAATGCCGTAAACTTAGGTATTGAATTTCCGAAATGGATTCATTTTTTGCTTAACTATGGACTTTGGGTAATTGCAGGAATCTTTATTGTAAGAGCGATTGGGGAGTTTAACTATGTCGGTTTCTTTAAGAAAATAAAACACACAAAATTTGCGGTTAATGACACGAAATACTACTCGCCACTGTGTTTCATCATCGGAATATTGGCGTTAATTTTAGAGTTGAACAAATAAAAGCATCTTCGTAATCTCGTCATCAAAAACATAAAAAAATGAGTTCTAACATCCCAACAGTTAAACAAGTCGCTTGGATTTCAATTGTTCCTCAATTGGCAGTTATGGCTTTGATTATGCTAATATGGTATCAATTTGAAAAGGCTAATTTCGTTGCATACGGAGCATTAACCTACTTATTAATTTCACAAGTGCTCAGAAGAACAATCCCAAATGAACACCGAAAGGGAATGACAAAAGTTAGACGCGAACAATTTGAAGAAGCTATTCCTCATTTTGAAAACAGTTATGAATTTTTTAAAAAGCATGATTGGATTGATAAGTATAGATTTTTGACGCTGTTAAGTTCAGGAAAAATGTCTTATAAGGAAATGGCATTGAATAATATTGCATTCTGTTATGGTCAAATAGGAAACGGAAAAACTTCAAAAGCTTACTATGAAAGAACGTTGAAAGAATTTCCTGAAAGTGGAATAGCAAAAGCAGGATTAAGGCTTTTGAACTCAATGTCAAATGAGAATGAAACAAAAGAAAACGCCATATAAGTATTCGGCAATAATTGCCTTATGTTAATAATTCACTCAAAACATTGATAACAAGCAAGTTAAAATCATTTCCCATTATCAATTATCCATTACTTAATCAACCATGAAAGTATATTTGATACCAGGATTAGGATACAATTGCAGCATTTTTGAAAGATTAAATTTTGGTAACTACGATGTGACAGGTATCAATTGGATAGAACCCAAACAGAATGAACACATTCACGAATATGCAATCAGATTATTTGAAGACTTGCCACGCAATGGCGAGAAAATTGTATTAGTTGGTCATTCGTTTGGTGGAATCATTTCACAAGAAATTGCTACGGAGATACCCATAGAGAAAATCATTCTAATTTCAAGTGTTAAATCTGAAATTGAAATTCCCTTGTCCTTTAAATTAATAAAAAGATTTAGCTTATTTAAATTTTTCACTAAGGAGTTAAGCATAAAAACTGTGAAATATTGGGGGAGTGCACATGGTTTTCAAGATAGGGAAGATCAAGAACTGTTTAGGAATATGGTTGGAGAACAATCAAATACTTACTTGCAATGGGCGCTAAGGGCACTATCTGAATGGAAAGCACCTATATTGCATGAGGAAACAAAAGTTTTTCAAATTCATGGAACAAAGGACAAGACTTTTCCAATTGGATTAATTAAAAACCCAGATGCTGTGATTGAGAATGGAAACCATATTATGCTTTTTAAGCAACCAGACAAAATTGAGAAAATAGTAAATCATGAAATTAAAAAGTTAGGACGATAATGCAGGCTAAATGACAGCACTAAGCATACATACAATCATTGTACACAACCAAAAGTAAAGATGAAATCTAAACAACACATTAAAAATGGCGAAGGCGAGAATTATAACTACGCGCAAGACCATTGTTTCGTTAAACTCTCCTCAAGAGATACGAATGGGGAATTATGCTTAATTGAGGACACATTGAAACCAGGCTTTCATTTGAAACGACATCATCATAAATTGATGACGAAGGTGTTTTATATGTTGCAAGGTGAAATGGAGCTTGTATTTGATGATGAGACAATCATTCTGAGAGAAGGTGATATGATTACCGTCCCACCCAACGTGTGGCATGAAGCCACCTGCAAAGAAGGTGGAAAAATGCTCACCCTCTTTAAAAATGGGAAGTTTGATATTTTTCTGAAGAAGCTTTCCAATATGAATGAGGAAGATTTCTCTAATCAGGAATTAATGAAAGCGGTTTCTCATGAATTTGACATCTACGAAGAATAAAAACGTGCTACAATAAGTATAATAAAGCGTTGAGCTTTTTCAAAACTTACTTAGTTGAACAAAAGCTACTAATTTTAAAATAACTCAATAATTTGCGTATGCAACACATTACAGCATTGTTTTTTGGATTGCTTTTAGTTGCCTTACAAGTCAACGCACAAGTAAGTCCGCAAAAAGAGATTAGCCCAGCCTTTGTAGAACAGCACTTTAAGGCAGAGGATTACCCAAACATTAAGATTGACAGCAGCTTTTCAGTACAAATCAAGGCTGCACTGTTATTTTATCCCGAATTGAAGGATAGGCACATTCTCTTTCGGGTCAAAAAAGCCACCATACCGCTGACTTCTCGTCCACGTCTGATGAGCATTTTTCAAAAACCTAAAAACAGGCGTTACATCATCACCATCAGTAGCAAAACAATGGATCGGCTAGAGCCAATTCTGCTCAAAAATCTATCATTTAATGCCCAAGTGGGCGTGTTAGGTCATGAAATCAGTCATGTAGCTGATTACAACAGCCGCAATACTTGGTTTTTTATAAAATTAGGTGCAAGTTTCGTCAGTAAAAAAGCCATAGACCGCTTTGAAAACAACACCGACAGACGTTGCATCAAACATGGTCTTGGATACCAGCTCTTGGCATGGAGTACAGAAGTTCGCCAAAAACTTAAAATTGAGCAATGGAATGGGGTCAAGAGCGAAGAGATGTTTAAGGGGGAACGCTACATGAGTCCAGAAAGCATTCTGCGCCTGATTGATTATTAGGTTATGCTCTTATAACAAGTTTTCACGCTTGTCATAAGAGCATATATTTTCTTAATGTGCGCCACAGCTACATTTACCATGTTCAAAACTGTGGGTATCTTCGTGCCACTCAAAATTTAGGCTAGATTTGCCGTCTTCCCAAAAGAATTTGGGGCGTTTTTTGTCATAATTGCCGATTTCATTCATCGTAGTTGCATCGTACAAACGCCCATTTTTCATCACGTAGCGAATTGCCTCGCTGTTTTGAATATTTTCTAAAGGATTTTTATCCAAAATCACCAAATCTGCCAATTTCCCAACCGAAAGTGAACCTAATGCGTCTCCCATACCAATATAATCTGCTCCATTTTGCGTGCCACAACGCAAGGCTTCCAAATTCGTCATGCCGCCTTGTTGCAACATCCACAATTCCCAATGCACACCCAAACCTTGCAACTGACCATGCGCGCCTAAGTTTACCTTTGTTCCCGCTTTCGCAATTTGCGAACAAGCCTTTGTATTTTGCAAATGCCCATACTCTTCTTCGGGTGCTTTTACGCGGCGGCGAGAACGCTCATCAATAATTGCGCGAGGCGTAAAAGTCAACAACTTTTTATTTTCCCACACATTTGTCTTGTCATACCAATAATTTTCGCCCCAAATTCCACCATAAGCCACAATCAAAGTGGGGGTATAACCTACTTTGGTATTTCCCCACAATTTCACCACATCTTCATACACTTGCGGAATCGGAATCGAATGTTCGATACCTGTATGACCATCAATTACTTGCGTCATATTATGGAAAAAAGTAGAGCCTCCTTCAG
>JBJXHA010000670.1:0-4772 GCA_046160275.1 Bacteroidia bacterium
ATTAGCCAAACACCTAATGCAGAGGCATCTACACAACTAACACCTTAAAATAGCCGTTGTGTAGATGCTACTGCATTGAAAATGAGGCTGCGGTTAATTAAGCAACTGAAATTTAACCCTACGCTCATCGTATTTCTGTCATTTTGTAAAAACGTTGTCATATTTATGTTACTTCCCATTCTTTATCAAGACAAGCAAATCATTGTAGTCAATAAACCTGCGGGCTTGATGGTAGAACCTGATACGCATGGTAATCCTTGCGTATTACATTTATTGAGCGAGCTTTTACAGACACAAGAGGGGCGAAAACCTGCTTTTCTGCAAAATGTTCATCGCTTAGATAGGAGTGTAAGTGGGGTGCTACTTTTTGCGCGAAAGGCATCAGCATTGAAGCTGTTAAATGCCCAATTTGCGGAGCGAAAAGTGCGAAAAGTGTATCGTGCATGGACAAATTCGGCACCCGCCAAACCTAAAGCTACCTTACAGCATTGGCACAGCAGAGCAGAAAGGCAAAAAAAGGCATTAATCTTTGGGAAAGAAGGAGGTGACAGGCAAATCGTCAAGTTAAAATACACCATTTTGCAAGAAAAAGAAGGCTTGTTTGAATGGGAAATTGAATTATTAACAGGCAAATTTCACCAAATTCGTGCGCAACTTGCTCATATTGGCTGCCCTATTCTTGGCGATACCTTGTATGGTTCACCCATGCCTTATCAACCTAATGCAATTGCTTTGCAGGCTTATTCGTTGAGCTTTTTTCACCCTGTTAGCGGTGAGAAAATGGTGATGTTAAGTAATGGGTAATAAGGCTCTTATTTTTCAATTCAGAAGAATCTACACAACCCTAGCTTTACTGGGTTAGTTGTGTAGATTCTTCTGAATTGAGTAAGTGGGTAAAACCTTGAATTTCAGTTATTTAAAATTCAAACATGACCTTAGTAGAGAAACGTTATTTTAAAAACTTCAAAAGGTACGTTACAATCTCTTTGCCCTGCGCCTCATTTGCGTTGTTATCCATGTTATTATGAGGAGTATTAGGCAAATAAATTACCGTAATCTGATATTTTTTTTGGTCAGAAAGGGAAGGAATTACGCCCTCGTCAGCAGGCATATCACTTGAACGTAAGGAATAAATGCGTGGGTTGTTAGTTAGGGGCAAATCCATTCGCCGATTGTCCAAAGAAATGGCTTTTTGAATGAGATTTGGATAAGTATGGGCAAATAGCATGGTCATATCACCACCGTTTGAGTGTCCGATAAGGCTCAAACGGCGGTAATTCAGCTTGGGATAAACGCGTTGTAACTCCTTGATAGTGAAATGTATATTTTGTACGCCTCTCTCCCAATTAGCTTTTCTTACCATTTTAGGAATCCCCCCTCTTGGAAGTGTATCATCAGTCGGCAATTCATGTTGTATGCTCGCCACAAAATAACCTGCGGCAGCAAGCGTTTCTGTAAGATAGGTATAAGCAACATTATCCCCACCCCTATTTCCTCCGTAACCATGACTAAAAATAACGACAGGTTTGCTTTTTTCAGCAGAATTAAGGTGATAACAAACCACAGGAATAGAACGATTACGCGTACTATCATAAAGATTCAAACTATCTGCTTGAACTTTTGGGAGCAGACTTGCATTTTGCCGATGATTCCGAGAGGAAGTACAATGAGAAAGCAGCAAATAAGCCAAACTTAAAATAAAAATAAAATACTTCATATCGCCCGCAAATTAGTTAGGAACATAACTCGCAACCGCAATTTTCTGCGCAATTTTTTGTGCAATTTCACGATATACCGCTCCCAATACGCTATCACTATAACGCGCTACGGGGATTCCTGCATCGCTATTTTCCATTACTCCTTGACGAAGCGGAATTTGTCCTAATACTTCCGTATTAATCTCATTTGCAAGGATTTGTCCGCCTCCTTCTCCAAAAATATAATACCGTTTTTCGGGCATATCATCAGGAATAAAATAAGACATATTTTCGACAACGCCTAAAATGGGTACATTAATTTCTTTCCATTGAAACATGTCCGCACCTTTGCGTGCATCAGCAACCGCTAACTTTTGAGGAGTAGTTACCACAATCGCGCCAGTAATGGGTAAAGTTTGCGCCAAAGTAAGGTGAACATCTCCTGTTCCTGGCGGCATATCTATCAACATATAATCAATTTCGCCCCAATTGGTATCAAAAACGAGTTGCTTTAACGCCTTAGAAGCCATAGGTCCCCGCCAAACAAGTGCCTGACTTGCTTTCACAAGCACCCCTATTGACATCGCCTTAATGCCAAATTGCTCAAAAGGAACAAACAAATCACGCCCGTCAACTGCTTGTAAATAAGGCTTTTCCTTATCAAACCCTAACAAAATCGGCACACTTGGTCCATAAATATCTGCATCAACTAAGGCTACTTTCGCGCCTGTTTGTGCAAGCGCTACCGCCAAATTTGCCGCTACCGTAGATTTCCCAACCCCTCCTTTTCCCGAAGAAACGGCAATAATATGCTTTACGTTTGGCAACGTTTGATTTTGTGTCTTTGCCACTACATTTGCCGTCATCGTAACGTCAACTTCTGCCTCTTTGTCCACCATCAGTTTCACTGCATTGATGCAAGCATTCCTAATATACTCTTTCATCGGACAGGCAGGCGTAGTAAGCACAACAGTAAACGACACCTTTTTGCCTTCTACTTGGATGTCTTTCACCATATTTAAGGTGATTAAATCCTTTTTTAAATCGGGGTCATCAACGTGGCGCAATGCCGCTATAATTTGAGCTTGTGTTATCATTTTTTGAGATGTATTTCTCTGTATAAACTCATAACGCTGTTTTTTGTTTACTTCAAATAGCGAATGAAATAGAGTAACAATGAAAAATTGTTTATCTTTGTTGAAAATTTAGAAAGAATAAGATGGCAAGAAAAAAGGGAAATTTGTACCGAAACAATAGCCTACATTTATAATGAAACAATATTTTTACTTTTTCCTTCTTTTTTTGATTGCAAGTTGTTCTAGCCCTCAACAGGAGCTATATAAAAATGTTTTTCGAATGAATTTGGAAGAGGGGCTTTCTACGCTTGACCCTGCTTTTGCGCGTGATCAGCGTGCAATTTGGATGACTTCTCAAATTTTTTCAGGCTTAATAGAACTAGACACAAACCTGCAAGCACGGGGATTATTGGCAAAAAGTTGGGAAATTTCGCCTGATGGAAAAATTTACACCTTTCACCTTCGTTCAGATGTCAATTTTCAAAAACACGCTTGTTTTGGCAAAGATAGCACAAGAAAAGTAACCGCACAGGATTTTGTGTATAGTTTTTCGCGCATTTGTGATGCCAAAGTTGCCTCCAATGGTTTTTGGATTTTTAACAATAAAATTAAAGGTGCAAAAGAATTTAACGAAGAAAAAGCAACAGAAGTTACTGGTTTTCAAGCACTCAATGATAGTACCTTTCAAATAGAACTCACGCAAGCTTTTCCTCCTTTTCTGAATTTATTGGCAATGCCTTACGCTTTTGTCGTTCCTAAAGAGGCAGTTTCTTTGTATCAAAAAGAATTTGGGCGAAATCCTGTGGGTTGCGGGGCATTTTGTTTTTTTAAATGGGAAGAAGGAAATTACCTTTTGTTGCATAAAAATAAGCATTATTTCGAGAAAAAAGCGGGTCAACAGTTGCCTTTGTTAGATGCAGTCAAGGTCAGTTTTATTCCTTCGAAATTATCGGCTTTTATTCAATTCAAACAAGGAAATTTGGATTTTATGAACGACATTCACTTGTCTTACAAAGATGAAGTCTTGACCAATCAAGGTAAAATCCAACCCCAATATGCCGAAAAATACCAATTTTTGACCTCACCTCAGCTCATTCTTTATTATGTGGGCATGATGACTGACCCAAGCAAATACCCGCAAGGGAAGCATCCTTTGTTAAATGTGAAAGTCAGGCAGGCACTTAGCCACGCGATTGATCGCAAAAAAATGACGACCTATTTACTCAATGGTATGGGCTATCCGAGTCAACGCATTTTACCTCAAATTTTATTACCCGCGCAAACGGATACAACGGTGGGCTATGAATATAACCTAGACAAAGCGAAGGCTTTACTCGCAGAGGCTGGTTATCCAAATGGGCAAGGTTTGGGGGAATGGGAGCTTTCGATTGCGGCAGATTATGCGTTTTTGGGTGAATTTATTCAAAAAGAGGTAGAGCCTTTAGGGGTAAAATTGCGGGTAAAAACCGCCCAAGCAGGGGCAGTTCGCAAGGACATTATGGAAGGGAAATTGGCAATCTGGCGCGCAAATTGGATTGGCGATTATCCTGATGGCGAAACCTTTTTGTCTTTGTTTCATAGCAAAAACCACGCGCCTTCGGGTCCGAATACAACCCATTATGGTAGCGAAACTTTCGATAAATTGTATGAACAAGCCATGACTTTACAGCAAGATTCCTTGCGTAAAGCCTTGTATGTCAATATGGAGAAAGAGGTTTTGGCAAATGCGCCGATTATTCCCTTATATCATGGACGAATTTTTAGGATTACCCAAAAAAACATCAAAAACCTGCCAATTGATGCAATGAATCAACTTTCTTTGAAGTATGTGAAGAAGGAAATTGCTAAAAATGCTATTTCCCCTGATAATACCCGACCTTCCGCACCTCCCTTTCATTTTTTCGATAATTAGCAATTTCGAGACATCAATGCAGATAAAAAAGCCAATATTTCGAGGTAAACTAAGGTCTTATTTCAAAAAATGTGAAGAAAAATATGT
>JBJXHA010000671.1:0-7310 GCA_046160275.1 Bacteroidia bacterium
AGAATTTAGCGGAATTAAACCATACGCCTTGTACGTATTTCGTTTTTTCTTTGCAAATGGTTTTTGCCAAAATGGGAGCCATTAATTTGCCTGTGTACCAAACCGCCTCAATTGCCTTTCGATGAGAGGCAGGTTGCCGCAATTGCGCACAGTCGCCCACAGCATACACATCGGGAAGGTTTGTTTGCAAATATTCATCTACTAAAATGCCTCTATCTATTTCGATATTGGTATTTTTCAAAAAAGCGACATTAGGTGAAACGCCTACGGTTAATCCCACAAATTGACAAGGAATTTTTTCGCCTTTTTTAGTCGTAATTGCCTGTACTTGCCCCTTTCCATCGCCTTCGATTTCTGCTAATTCTTCTCCCAAATGCAAATTTATCCCTTTTTGCAAGCGAATATGACGGTTTATCATTTCTGATTCTTCTTGGGGCAAAACAGTATTCCAAAAGCTATTTTCACGCACCAAAAAGGTAACAGGAATATGTCGAGAATGAAACATTTCTGCCATTTCAATCCCAATTAAGCCACCACCTACTACAACAGCCTGCTTCAAATCCTTAGAAGAAAGCTCCATCTGCTCCAAATCTTGCTTAAAATACAAACTTTGCACGCCTTTTAAGTCCTGCCCTTTCCAACCAAATTTATTAGGAAGCGAACCTGTCGCCAATACAAGTACATCATACGAAAGGCTATTTCCATCGTTGAAAATAACACTTTTCGCTTGTGTATCCACCGAAGTAACCGTTTTTTTCAGCAGTTGCAACCTGTTTTTTGCCCAAAAATCTTTTTCATAAGGTTGGGTATGTTCAAATTTCATGTGTCCCATGTAAACATACATGAGCGCAGTGCGTGAAAAAAAATAATCTGCTTCCTCGGAAATGAGGGTAATTTCATGCGAACTCAATTTTCGGAGCTCTCGCGCCACTGAAGTTCCCGCGATTCCATTGCCAATAATGACGATTTTCATAAGGTTTTGGCTATTCGTTCAAGTTCCAATTGTAGTTTTTATATGCAACAGTCGCATTGCTTTTTACGGGTGTCGCAGTGTATTTATTGATAAAAGCAATCACTCCGCCTGCTGCTGCAAAATCCACTTTATACCATTCAAAAATTTTAGAAACTTCTACCTTTTGCGCTGAAATCGTATTTTCTGCCGTATTATTGATAAAAGCGCGTGTTTGTTTGTCCAATTGCGCCTCCAATTTTTCAGGAGTAAATGCTTCATTCAACAATTTTGGGCATGACTTTGCAGCACAATTTACCGCAAAATGAATACGTGGGTCTTTAAAGGTTGGGCGAATGATTTCATTTTCAATTTGGTTCAGCGAGTAGGTTTTACTTCCAAGCGCAATAAAGCGCAAGTCCCACGGCTTTTCGGTGATTTTTGTAATGCTTGTGGTCGGATAATTGTCCAAAATGAGTTTTACCGTAAACGCATTGTAGGCATTAATCCAATAGGCTAATTGTTTGTTTTTTGCCCAAGAACTCTGTGCTGGATTGGCTGTTAGCACTGCCAAATATTCTTTTAATTTTGCTTTATCTGCTAACATTCCTTTGTAATTTACCTTTCCCGAAGCAGAAACGTGCTTTTGTAACAGCGAATTCCAAATCGTGTGAGAAACATCCTGGCTTTGCACAGGATTCGCAGCCCAAGTTAGCATAAAAAATTGGCTTGAGAAAAAGCAAAGCAAAAAAAGAAACTGTTTCATAAATTTAAAAATGTGATGTTGGTTAAAACAATAAAACGATTTGCAAAGATACCCAACATAAAACGAGCAAAATGTCGGCTAGTTTACATTTTGCACGAGATTTTGGTTGAAATTGCTTTTTGTTTCACTTTTTATCACATTCTTTTCTACATCGCAGCAGTTTGTATTTTTAGAAACAAGTGCGTAGCGTAATAAAAATACTTATTTTTTATTAGATTATGTTTAAATTTTAAAAACTGAAAACTAGCACTTTACCCACTCGTTTAATTCAGAAGAATCTACACAACCATATTTTTAAAATGTTAGTTGTGTAGATTCTTCTGAATTAAAAAATAAGAACTTGATAACCAAGTATCTAAAATTGAAACAAACGCTTAGTCGTTATCAAATTTCGCTTCACGAAAACACTAGGCAGCGTTTCTCTCTTTTACCCTTCTATAAATTGCAATGCCAAAACCTGCGGTTAGAATAAAGGTGCCAAGCCATAAGAAATTAATGTAGGGCTTTTCTAAGGCTTTTAACACAACATAATCGTTGCCTGCGTTGGTTTTTTCTTGCACCTGAATCGAAATTTGACGCGATTCGGGTTGCACATTTACAAAGGCAAACGTTAGCCCAAGTTCCTGCACGTCAGAAGTAATCATGCCAGGCGTGCGTTTTTGGTCAACCGTAAAAACAGGTTGTGCATTGTATTTTTTGCCATTTGCAAATACTTCAATGTTTGCACCTGCCGCCACAATCAACTTTTTGGCTTCGGGATGCGCACTCAAATCTATGACATTTCTTACCAAGAATTTTGCTGCCCCCAAAGTAAGCGTATCACAACCTGTACTGTCGCAAGGTTTGGTTTCAAAATTATGGTGGCGATATTGCGGTTCTACATCTTTAGGATTTGGCACGCTGCTCACAAAAGTATAAATGTCTTTTGCTGCGAAAATTTTACGCGAAGGATGCGAAGTAATACCGCCCATGTCTTCATTTACCTCTGATTCGGGATATAAGATAAAGCGGTTGGTCGTATCTTTCATATCCACAAACTCAATTTGATAAATCGTGCGGTTATTTATCAATTTCGGCTTCAAATCTTGCAGATTTTTTTCGATAAAGTCCTTCACATATTTCAAATCTACATTTCCTTCCAGCTTTTGGGTGTTAGCCATTGTATGCACAGGCGTTTCTTCATTGCCTTTTTTCTCTAAGAACATATTGCGAGGCAAAGGAAGGGCAAAAGTTTCGCCTTTTTTGTCCTTAAATTTCACCTTTAACATCTGCGCATTTTCTTCGATAACCGCCACTTTTTCAATAGGAGATTCGGCTTCTAAACGCCCTTTATAGGTAACAAAATAACCTGGCACTTGTCGTTTTGCATTCAAAGGAAGTAACACATTGTCATTTTTTTCATCTTCGTCAAATCCATTTAATTCAGCAGGGGTAAGGTTTTTAGATACGACTTTATCATAACCCGCCGAATATAAAATCCCTAATAACATCATGGCAAAACCAATGTGCGTTACCGTTCCACCCATTACTTTTAAGCCTTTGCTATTTTTACGAATCAAACCAATCAATAAATCTAAATTGGCAAGAATGGCAAAAATGGAAGAAAAAAGCAGGATTTCATCAGCAAAAAACAAAATTCCGTAGCCAATATAAGAAAAAACATTGCGCCCTAGATTTTCTGTCCCAATCATTGAGCCCACATTTTTTTCATGCACAAAGTCCATTCCTTTCATAGCCATCAATACTAACAATATGCAAGAGCTGATAACGGCAACCAAAAACGGGCGAAAAATCGCGTCTGAAAGTTTCTGTTCTTTCACTTTGTTCCACCACAAAAATTGCCCAATTCCTGAAATTATGCCAAATAAAATGGCAAACCACACATTCCATTGATAATAGAAAAAGAGCAGTTTTGGAGGCGGGGCAATGTGTGTCCCAAAAATTTTATTAAAAACAGGCAAAGAAGTCGTTCCTGCAATTTCGATGGCGGCAAAGATAAAAACAAGTGCACCTAACAGCAGAAAATTCTCGGCAGTCCAAAAAGAAACCTCCCCTTCTTTGCTCGGAATGTCTTTCCAACGAAGCGAAAAGAGCAAAATAACGGGCACAAGGTAGAAAAACACTAATAGAAGCAATTGCCCCGATAAGCCCAAATCTGTGAAGGTATGAACAGAAGTTTCACCTAAAATGCCACTTCTTGTTAAAAATGTGCTATATAATACGAGCAAAAAGGTAGCAACTACCAAAATTTGCGATAATTTGAGCGAAGTCTTGTTTTTTTGATAGATTAATAAGGTGTGAAGTGCTGCAATTGCCGTTAACCATGGCACAAAAGAGGCATTTTCAACAGGGTCCCAGTTCCAATAACCGCCGAAGTTCAAGGTTTCATACGCCCAATAACCGCCCATGATGATGCCTACCCCTAAAATCATGGTAGAAAAGATGAGCCAAGGGCGAGAAGGTTTTATCCATTCATCGTATTTGCCTTTGATTAATCCTGCAATGACAAAGGCGAAGGGAATCAAGGTCGAAGCAAATCCTAAGAACAAAGTAGGTGGGTGAATTACCATCCAATAATTTTGGAGTAAGGCGTTCAAACCGCTTCCGTTGCTAGGCACAAAATTAGGATTTTCTTTATAAATGGGGTCGAGTGCTTTGGCAATTTTCAGTTCAATAAAAGGCGTACTTCCTAATTTCCAATCACTTATCTCAAAAATAGCAGCAGCAGCAGCCAAGGTGAGCGTTGCACCTGCGGCAAACATAGGATAATAATATTGCTTTTCGGTTTTGTATTTTGCAACAAAAAAGCCTGTAAAAATACCGTAGGCTATCACTACTAAGATGAAAACAGAGAAAAGTAAGTTTGCGCCCGTTAAGCCAAATGTCCAATTTTCATAAAAACCTGTTTGGCTGCGAAACATCAATAACAGCGTGAAAAAAGGCAAAATGAGAGAAGCAAGGTGGAACGTTCCTTGAAAGGGAAGCGCATTTAAGTCCTTATTTTTTTGGAAAAACACTTGATTGGCAAAAGAGATACTGGGTAGCAAAATCCCTACGAACATGATAAATTTCACCCAATTTTCGCCAAAATAAGTTCCCAAAATCATCGTTACCAAAATCACTTGCACAGAAGAAACAATCGCCATCGTAAGGTTGCGCCATTCGGTTTTATTTCGTATCAAAAATAGCCCCAAAATGCCGTGCCAAAACATCCACAATAAAAAGCTGCCTTCTTGTCCTTCCCAAAAACAAGCAATCATGTAATAAACAGGCAACTCATTAGAGGAGTGATCCCAAACATAAAAGTAACGGTAATCGTGCTGATAAATCATGTAGAACAAGGTGGCAACGATACCTAAGATGCTGAAAACGTGCAAGTAAAAGCTCGGAATCGCTATTTTTTCCCAAGCCGTTTTCTCCTGCGCGAGGTGTTGATTTCGGTCGGCGAAAAAGAAGCTAAAGGTGGCGGTGGTAGCCGAAGCCATGGCTAGGGCTGTAAATAACTCACCTAAGTTCCCGATGGTCATATTGTTAATAATTAACTGTGAAAGACTAAACAAATTTGGATAAAATCCTGCTCGATATAAAAACCTTCATTTAGTAGAAATAGTTTATCTATCTAAATAAATGAGATGCAAAGGTAAGGAATTTAACGGGGCTTTTATTTAAAAAAATCAAAAATTACCCCATGCTTTTGCTGTAACTTCTATTGTTTTTGATAGACCAATTTGATATCCATAGAAAAATTGCCCTAAGTATTTCAATAACTTCTGTCAAATTTTACAATTAAACGTATGGTAATCAAAAATTTAGCTAGTACAACAGGTGCTGAGGTTGTGTCTTGTTTTCTGGGGGCGTTTGCAAATTATTTTGCACCACTTTCTCAAGATGAGCACTATTGGCTTAGGCGTTGGGAAGGAGCTTCGATAGATTGGGAACTTTCTTTTGGGGCATTCCATCAAAAAAAATTGGTAGGGTTTGTGTTGCATGGGATTGGCTTGTGTCAGCAGAAAAAAACGACATTTAATATAGGGACAGGTGTGTTGCCTGCCTTTCGTGGGCAGCGCATCGTGCAGCAGTTGTATGATTATGGGCTGCCCTTATTAAAGGTAAAAGGTCTTGAACAAGCTGGTTTAGAGGTAATTACAGAAAATACCATTGCAATTAAAGCCTATCAAAAGGTAGGATTTGAGATTCAAAGGGAATTGCGTTGTTTTTCGGGAATGCCTCAAGGTTTTATGCTCCACAATGGCTGGCAAAAGGAAATTGAGGTGCATACTCCGATTCAGCCTAAATGGGAAGCCTATCAAAAATTGGTGGATTATTCTTTTTCTTGGGAAAATAAGCGGGCTGCAATGGAAATTTTAAAAGAGGATTTTAGCTTTTTCGAATTGTATGAGTACGATAAATTGGCTGCTTACTCTGTTTTTAATATCCAAAATGGTTACATCGCGCAATTTGGCATGGAAAACAAGGCGGCGGGTCATGCTTTGCTCAAACATCTTTCTCAAAAAATGTCCATGATGCGCATTAATAATGTAGATGCAACTTCTACTACGATGATACAATTTTGGGAATCAGTGGGAATGAAAAATGTGCTGAATCAATATGAGATGAAAATGAGACTTTAGGTAATACTATTTCGTAATAAAAGTGACGTATTTCGTTGTTATCCATGGTGCAGGGTTTCAAACCCTGCACTATGGATAACAACGAAATAGCTAAAACATACAAAATAGTATAAGTCTTCTTAAGTACTTTATCAAAAGCATTAAGGTTTTTAAATTATTATAAGTGTCTGATAATCAATAATTTTAATCATTATCCATTCTCCATTATTAATTATCAATTACTTAAAACTGTACTTTTACCGTTTTATTTTCGCCTTTACGTTTAAAAGTTACCTCTACTTCATCACCAGCATTTAATTTTGCCAAGCAATCCATATAAGAATAAACATCTTTTATCTCGCAACTGCCAATTTTTGTAATAATATCGCTTGCTTCGATTCCTGCTTTTTGTGCAGGACGATTTTCGATTACCGCTTCTAAATGCAAGCCATCGCCATAATTCGTATAATCAGGCATTACCCCCAATGATACCTTATATTTAGGAGATGTGCGCCCTGAAGTGAGTTTTGTTTGGGTAAAAGGAATCTCTTTTACTTCCTCCAATGCCGTAAGCATTCGAAAAATATAATCTAAGACGAGTTTTTCTCCTACAAAATTAATTTTTTCAATGTCATCGCTTGGTTTGTGATAATCAATGTGCGTACCTGTGAAAAAATTCAAGACAGGAATCCCTTTTTGGTAAAAAGAAGTATGGTCGGTAGGACCTACGCCACTGCTATCCACTGTAATATTCATGCCTGCTGCTTTGTTTTTTTCCATCAAAGCATAAAAAATGGGGCTCGTGCCAATGCCACCGACTGTTAGGTTTTTCATCGAATCCAAACGCCCAATCATGTCCATATTGATCATTGCCACGACATTAGGATATTTACTTTTCACAATTTCGGCAAATGCTTTTGAACCTCTCAAACCATCTTCTTCGCCCGAAAAAGCCACAAATACATAGTTCACCTTTTCAACTTTG